>NZ_JAYGHE010000012.1:73921-89271 GCF_034931145.1 Nostoc sp. UHCC 0252
CCGGACATGATATCAGATACGTCAAAGAGATGTAAATTACCTAACTAGTTGTTGTTTTTGGAACAAACAAATGAAGAAGCTATCCCACTAATAAAATTCAGTATTTGCTAGACTTCAACCGAATAAATTACTTTCATCTTGATCATTTAACGCAAAGTGGAATAGATACAAGCAAAATTCACCATTTTTCCCTATCCTTGCCACAACACCTTTTGTTGGTGATTTTAGGAAGCTTTTTCAAGTTTATTCTCAGTTAATTTTAGATGGCTTATTACCTTTGAGCGGCGAGGATAAGTAAGCTAAGGATAAAGGTAGGTTAAGGTACGGTGATTATGGTTGCAGAAAATCTAATAGGTAACTCACTATCTTCCTTCCCAAAATTTTTGAAACCTGGTGTCAGTGGTGGCGCAGAAAAAACCTCTAAATAACTTGGTGTTGGCAAGACACTAGAAAAAAGCGGACTAGAATAGTTTCCCCCTGATGTAGAGTACCCAAAACCCTCACCAGTTAACTGCTGAGTATTCAGACTAATTAAATTGTCAATATCAAAAGGTTCGTTTCCCGGTATTGGAGTTCCTACAGGTTGCAGCCCAGTAATTGTTTCACCATTTCGTGTACCAGTAATTTCCAAAATTCGATAAAAACCCAAATCGTCAGGGGTGTTATCAGTGATAAAAGTACCAATCGCCTCTATACCAGTACCAGAATAATTCCAATTCCAAGTTAAAGCAAAGGCGGTTTGCATTGTACCGAAAACCAATCCAGATGCGATGGCCAGGACTATGGCAGATAGTACAGCTAGATTTCTCATACAGGTTGTTTGTGCGATCGCTTGTGACGTGATAAAAGCGATCGCGGTTTTTGTAAAGGATTTTTGTATATTAAGCTTAATTATCAAAAATTAAGTGGCGATCTTAAATGCCACTTAATTGCCTCGTCAAAATTCAGAATTTAAACTTAGTTGTTCAGATTAATTTTTGGAAAGTGTGCTGAAAAAATATTAATGATAGCTGGTTTTGGCAAGGCTAATATTAGTTATAAACTAAAAAGTTTTTTAAATTAACAAATACTATGTATATATAAATACAGTGCTTCTGTTGAAACTTGATGTTAGAATTAAGAATATTCTACGTAAATCGTGAGAATAAAATCTCAAACCACAAACATTTTTGTATAAAAAAAAACTCAATAAAAATTTTATGAATTGAGTTTATGTAAGTGGTAGAGAAATATCGAATACAACATAGAAATTTTGAAGATTGAACGTTATTGCTTTTTTTCCGGCAGCTGTCCAGTCCACACGTAGTTTATGGCGTATTGGACAAACAGTATTGGGTGTAATATTTCGTCATCCTATTACTGGTACTAGTATCATCCCAATTTTACCCGATGGTCGGATAGTACTGATCCGGCGGCGCGATGATGGTCTTTGGGCATTGCCTGGAGGGATGGTGGATTGGGGAGAAGATATTCCTAACACAGTCCGCCGGGAATTGATTGAGGAAACGGGGCTAGAATTGGTAAAAATTAATCGTTTGGTAGGAGTTTACTCCGCACCAGACCGCGATCCCAGAATCCATTCAATTTGTGTTGTGGTTGAAGCCGAGGTGCATGGGACAATGGAGATTCAAGATACTTTGGAAGTCATGGAAATCCAAGCTTTTTCTCCAAATTCGCTACCTTCAGGACAGATGTCTCACGACCATACTCGACAGTTGCAAGACTACTTGAATGGTTTGACAACGCTGGCATAATAATAAATAATCATTGGTCACTTGTCATTGGTCATTGGTTCTTTGTCATTTGCTGCCAAAGTTCTAGCCTCTCTTCTCTACGAAAGGCTACACGAACGGCTTAAACTTCTCTGTTTAAAATTTTTTCAAAACAAATGACCAATGACCAATGACTATTTATTATGGTGCTAAAAGTTAACTACTAAATTCAAATGAATACATTATTCCGTAACTCGCGGATAAAGCTCTCTCAAGGGCTGATATTCTGGCGTGAAGTCGGTGAAAAAACTCCTATAATTTTTTTACATGGTGCTTGGAATGAAAGCAGTCAATGGTTGTCTGTGATGGAGTCCCTTGCACAAGAATTCCATTGCTTTGCACCTGATTTATTAGGGTTTGGTGAGTCAGAAAATCCGAATATCCATCATTCAATAGATTTACAAGTAGAGTGCTTATCTGAGTTTTTGCAAGCTGTCAAGCTAGAAAAAGTCTATTTAGTAGGGCATTCTCTTGGTAGTTGGATTGCTGCTAGCTATGCTTTAAAGTACCCAGAGAAAGTTGATGGTTTGGTATTACTTGCACCAGAGGGCGTTGAGATAGTAGGGCAAGAAGAGTATTGCCGAAAGATGCGGCGATTATTGAATTATCCACCACTAATAGCTAAACTGTTGCGATCGCTAATTCCCTTAACTAAAATCCTGGGTTGGCATGAGAAAATTGCCCAAGACTTGCAGTTACGCCAGGAATTGTTGCGTTACCCCATAGCTTGCCAATTACTTTTCAAACGGCGACAAGCAGAAATTGAGGCGGAATTAGTGCAAAAGCGGCTTTACATGATAGATGCGCCGACTTTTATTTTACAAGGTGGTCAAGATACACCAGATGCTCTAGCCAAGAGCCGGGTTTATACTCAACTGATGCCGAAAGTCGAGTTAAAAATGATTGCCCATGCCGGAAATGACTTACCAGAATCTTGTGCTGGAGTTGTGGCGATCGAGATTCGGGACTTTATTAAAGCGAATTGATAAAAAGATAAACATTTTTCTTTTTTGAAAGTAATAAAACAGATATATTTCAGGCTACCAATTTGTGAAGATTTCTTACAGATGAGTTGGTATAAACCACGATTTTTAATTGTGAAATTGGTAGCAATTAGACGGATGATAAAGTCACAATCAAAATTCAACAAGGATATTTTGTGTGAAATATCATCTGACGAAATACTATAAACTACTAGTTATTTTTGTCTGCACCACATTGTTGGTCTTTTCCAGTCAGGTAGTTATTGCTCAGAGTAACTATCATTTTGGTACTCCAGGCAAGCAAAGAGTACAACTTATTGTAGGTGGCGATTTCATCGTTACGATGAACGAAGCACAGCCTGTGATTGAGAATGGCGCGATCGCTATCAGGGATGGCAAGATTGTTGCAGTAGACACGCAATACAAAATCATGGCATCTTACAGAGCCGACAGGACACTGCCAGGCGACGGTATGGTGCTGATGCCGGGTCTTGTCAATGGTCACTCTCACTCAGCAATGGTTCTGTTTCGCGGTCTTGCAGATGACTTAGCGTTACAAGATTGGCTAGAGAATTACATTTTTCCAGCAGAAGGGAAGTTCGTTGATGAAAATTTTGTCCGCGTTGGCGAACAGCTTGCTTGCTGGGAAATGATACGCGGTGGTACAACAACATTTGTTGATATGTACTTTGAGCCAGATGTCGCTGCCAACGTGGTTAAGGAATGCGGCTTACGCGCCATTATTGCGCCCTCGTCAATAGATTTTCCCAGCCCTGGTTTCCAAGGATGGGATGATGCCTTTGCCTCATCGATCGATTTTCTCAAACGTTGGAAAGGCAAGAACGAACGTATAATGCCAGCTCTTGCTCCCCACGCTCCCTACACCGTCTCACCAGAGCATCTTGTCCAGGCTATCCAGGCTGCGCGTAATTATGATGTCCCACTGACGATTCACCTTGCAGAGACACAAGCTGAAGTTCAAGATGTTCAGGAACGCTACAACGCAACCCCAGTAAAACATCTAGAAAATCTTGGCTTCCTTGAGCCGCGTGTATTTGCCGCACACGTTGTCTGGCCTAACGAAAGTGAAATCGCCCTGCTAGCCAAACGTGGTGTTGGTGTTATCCACAATCCTGACTCTAATTTGAAATTGGCTTCTGGCTTTGCGCCGATTCCGGCGATGCTGAAAGCGGGAGTTAAGGTTGGTTTAGGTACGGATGGAGCCGCATCGAACAACGTTCTTGATATGTGGAAGGCAATTCGCCTCACCGCCCTCATCCATAAAGGGACTACCCTAGATCCTACTGCTGTACCGGCTAAGACAGTTTTGCGTATGGCAACACTTGGCGGTGCTGAAGCACTTGGATTATCAGATAAAATTGGTGCGATTAAGGTAGGACTTCAAGCAGACTTAATTCAAGTCCAACTTAAAGAACCACACTTGCTGCCGCTTTACGATGTCATCTCGCATCTTGTTTATGCAGCAGATTCTCAAGATGTTGATACTGTGATTGTAAATGGCCAAGTTCTAATGGAAAAACGTAGGATGCTCACGGTTGACCCTGAGAGGATTCGCCGTGAAGCTACTTCCATCGCTCAGAGAATCAAAGCTCAATTCCGAACTTCTAATTGATCAATCTAAGCTGCTCTGGGTCTAACTTAGAGCAGTTTTACTATTTCTCGCATTCCCCAAAAAATCAAATTTGGTTCCACAATTAAGCGTGCTGGGATTTCAGGATATAAGGCTTGTAGATAGTTGATTAAGAGAGTGCGATCGCCTCCTTTAATCGCAATCTTCCCATTAGGAAATAATTGCAACCAGGCTTCAACAAAATCTTTAATTCCAGCCAAAATAGTGTAAATAACTCCGCTTTGAATAGCTTCTGTAGTATTGAGAGCAAAACGTGGTGGTAGAGACGGAAAGTTTTGCATTTCCACTAATGGTAATTGTCCTGTCTGTTGACCGAGAGTTGCAAACTGCAAACCTAATCCCGGCAAAATTGCACCTCCAACTAGACATTCATTCGCATCCGCAGCCGTAAAAGTTAGCGCTGTCCCAGCATCAATTACCAATATTGGAAAACCCCAAGTTTTCCCCGCGCCCCACAAAGCTAAAGCTCGGTCAATTCCTAGTGTGGGATAAACACCTTTTAGTGGTACTTGCTCTAATGTAATAACGCGAGTATTTGGGTAAGTTTGCCAAATAGCAGTTTGGCTGGGAACTACAGAGGCGACGACGAGAGGACAGAGGGGCAGAGTGTTTTTTAGAGATTCACCTTGTGGAAAAATTTTTTCTAGTAAATCATTCAGGGTTTGACATTCAGCTAACTGTTGTATGACAGACTCAAGTAGATAGTCGGTATCCCAGGCTGAGTAAAGCGTCTCACCAACAAACAACGCCCAATGCAGGCGAGAGTTCCCAATTTCCAACGCTAACCAAATTTCCTCTCTGTGTCGCGCCAGTTGCTTCAAGTCGGGGAACCCGCCCAACGCACTGGCTTCTCTGTGCCTCTGTGGTTTCACACTTTTAACTTTTTTAAGTCAGTCATAGGTTTTTTAATAAAAATTAACATTCATCCCGTGTCACAATAAAACAAGAGGAACAAATACTCATTGTGTCAAGGAGGGGAGTTATGGTAGCACTCACCGAAAAAACTGAAAAACGGCTCACCATACAGACTGTGGAAATCGCTCAAGAGACGACGGCTATTCGCTCTTTGGATTGGGATCGCGATCGCTTCGATATTGAGTTTGGTCTGCAAAATGGTACCACCTATAACTCGTTTCTCATCCGTGGGGAGCAGATTGCTTTAGTTGATACCTCCCACGAAAAGTTTCGTCAACTATACTTCGATACGCTTACCGGACTAATCAACCCAACAGATATTGATTATTTGATTATCAGTCACACCGAGCCAGACCATAGCGGTTTAGTTAAAGACTTGTTGCTTATGGCTCCAGAAATAACCGTTGTCGGTTCTAAGGTGGCGATTCAGTTTCTTGAGGATTTCGTACATCAGCCATTCAAACGGCGAATTGTGAAAAATGGCGATCGCTTAGATTTAGGTAATGGTCATGAATTTGAATTCGTGATTGCTCCCAATTTACATTGGCCGGATACTATTTTCAGCTTCGATCACAAAACTAAAACTCTCTACACCTGCGACGCTTTTGGGCTGCACTATTGCTCAGATAGCACCTTTGATGAAGACTTGGCAGCGATCGAAGAAGACTTTCATTACTATTACGATTGCTTGATGGGGCCAAATGCGCGGTCGGTTTTGTCTGCCCTGAAGCGGATGGGGGAACTGAAAACCATCGACATGATTGCCACAGGACACGGCCCATTGTTATCTCACAACGTTGAGGAACTAGTTGGACGTTACCGCACTTGGAGTCAAACCCAAACCAAACCAGAAACGGTGATTGGGATATTTTACGTTTCCGAATACGGATATAGCGATCGCCTCGCGCAAGCAATTGCCAACGGTATCGGTAAAACCGGTGTCGCTGTGGAAATTGTCGATTTGGGTTCTGAAGTCGATTTACAAGAACTGCGGGAACTAGTTAGCCGTTGTGCAGGGCTAATTGTTGGTTTACCCCCGGCTTCTGGGGCTGCGAGTATCCAATCTGCACTCAGCACAGTTTTAGGATCTGCCAAAGAAAAGCAAGCCATCGGCGTGTTTGAAAGTGGTGGTGGCGATGATGAACCGATAGATCCTTTGCTGAGTAAATTCCGTAATTTGGGTTTAATAACAGTTTTTCCAGCGATTCGGATTAAAGAAGCGCCTACAGAAAATACCTACAAGCTGTGTGAAGAAGCGGGTACAGACTTAGCTCAATGGGTAACACGCGATCGCAGTATCAAAGCCATGAAATCTCTTGGTGCTGACTTAGATAAAGCATTAGGGAGAATCAGTGGCGGGTTGTATATCATCACCGCCAAAAAAGGCGATGTTTCCAGTGCGATGTTAGCCTCCTGGGTTGCTCAAGCTAGCTTCAAACCCTTGGGATTTTCCATTGCAGTCGCCAAAGATCGGGCAATTGAATCACTCATGCAAGTAGGCGATCGCTTTGTTCTCAACATCTTAGAAGAAGGTAATTTCCAACCCCTGATGAAGCACTTTTTGAAACGGTTCGCCCCCGGTGCCGATCGCTTTCAAGGAGTGAGAACCCAACCAGCCGAAAATGGTGCGCCTATCCTCAACGATGCCCTCGCTTATATGGAGTGCGAAGTCGTCAGTAGAATGGATTGTGGCGACCATTGGGCAGTATACAGCACCGTCTATGCTGGACGAGTTTCTAAACCCGATGCTTTAACTGCTGTGCATCACCGCAAAGTTGGTAATCATTATTAGGGACTAGGGATTGGGGACTAGGGGCTAGGGACTGAGAAAAAGTTTTCAATATCCAATCTTAATAATCCCTATTGCCCCTTATACCGTTTAGTGGTAACTAGTTCTACAGCACCCAATCCCCAGTACCTAATCCCCAATCCCCAATCCCCAACAAAGCCATGTCAACAAATAAACCTCGTGATGTTCAAGTTTATCCAATAGCTACAGATACAAGAATACTGCGATCGCGCAGTTGGTCAAGGCTCAGATTTGAAATTGAATATGCTCTCGCCAAGGGTACAACTGCTAATTCTTATTTAATCGAAAGCGAGAAAACCGCTATTATCGATCCTCCAGGGGAAACGTTTACAGAAATTTATTTAGAAGCTTTGCAGCAGCGTTTCCATCTCGAAAATTTAGATTATGTAATTTTAGGACACGTAAATCCTAACCGCGTTGCAACTTTAAAAGCTTTGTTAGAAATTGCTCCGCAAATCACCTTTGTGTGTTCTAATCCAGGCGCGATTAATTTACGTGCGGCATTGGAAAATCCCGATTTGCAAATTCTGGTCATGCGGGGCGAAGAAACCCTAGATTTAGGCAACGGGCATAATTTAGAATTTATTCCCACCCCTAATCCTCGCTATGCAGATCAACTTTGCACCTACGATCCGCAAACAGAAATTCTGTACACAGATAAGTTATTTGGGGCGCATGTTTGTGGAGATCAGGTATTTGATGAAGGCTGGGAAATATATAACGAGGATCGACGCTATTATTTTGATTGCCTCATGGCTCCCCACGCCCGTCAAGTTGAAACAGCACTAGAGAAACTAGCCGATTTCCCCGTGAGAATGTATGCCACTGGACACGGGCCTTTGGTACGCTATGGCTTAATTGACCTGACCAAAGCTTATCGCCAATGGAGTCAGCAACAAACATCTGCTGACTTGACAGTAGCGTTAATTTATGCGTCAGCTTATGGAAACACGGCAACATTAGCCCAAGCGATCGCTCGTGGCATCACAAAAGCTGGTGTCGCTGTAGAATCGATTAATTGCGAATTTACTGAACCAGAAGAAATCCGGGCGGCTGTAGAAAAAGCCGGTGGTTTTATCATCGGTTCTCCAACTCTTGGCGGCCATGCACCGACACCTGTGCAAACAGCTTTAGGAATTGTTTTATCCACCGCTACTAACAATAAACTCGCCGGTGCTTTTGGTTCCTTCGGCTGGAGTGGGGAAGCAGTTGATTTAATTGAAGGGAAATTAAAAGATGCTGGCTATCGGTTTGGTTTTGACACCATCCGCGTAAAATTCAAACCCGACGATGCGACCTTACAATTGTGTGAAGAAGCCGGAACTGACTTTGCCCAAGCCTTGAAAAAAGCTAGGAAAGTGCGATCGCAGAGTCTTCCTGCTACTACTGTAGAACAAGCAGTTGGTCGCATTGTCGGTTCTTTGTGCGTTTTGACTGCCAAAGAAGGCGATCGCTCCAGTGCCATGTTAGCCTCTTGGGTATCTCAAGCTAGCTTTAATCCCCCTGGTTTAACCATAGCCGTAGCTAAAGAACGGGCAGTAGAAACACTGACGCACACAGGAAACAAATTTGTCCTCAACATCCTTAAAGAAGGCAATCATTTGGGATTGATGAAGCACTTCTTGAAACCATTCGGCCCAGGACAAGACCGATTTGCTGATGTCGCCGCCCAAGAAGCTGAAAACGGTTCTCCCATCCTTTCTGATGCCCTAGCATATCTAGAATGTTCCGTACAAAATCGGATGGAATCTGGCGACCATTGGCTGGTTTATGCAACTGTCGAGAATGGCAAGTTGTTAGATAATGATGGCATCACAGCCGTACATCATCGCAAGTCGGCAACTCATTATTAATCAGTGAAGCTAAAACACATTTAATTTGCACATTAAAATTTTCTCAATATCTTGTGGGGTGGGCATCTTACCCGCCCTAATTGTGCAACTTGAATCTTGATTAGGCGATCGCAAATTTCCAACCCTAGCTTATAGTAATCACCCAATTGATGTAAATATTGAAACCTCTCCTTGGTTTTGCTACACAAAACCTCCCTCTCCGACTCGGCTACGGTGTACAGACAAGTCTTCTAGAGTTGCGCTACAGGCTTTTGATCCCCCAACCCCTCTTAAAAAGCAAATACCTCTCAAAGTCCTCCTTTTTAAGGAGGATTTAGGAGGATCTATTCTGTACCCAGATGTGTGTATACCGTAGCTCCAACTCGGAGAGAAACTTGAACTTTAGTTCAACGCAGAGAGAGGTTCATCGAACTCACGTTGTTTTACCTGCGAACAAGCAATCGGGGACATAATTATAACTATCTTTGACATTTCTTTGTCATATTTATCCAATAAAATACAAAAAAGGTAACGTAATTTTACTTTTATCTAAATAATTGACTGTTGAAAGCGAACATTTGATGATTCATTGTTCACTTTCAACGATTAATCGTTAGCCCTTAACCCTCAGTAGCCTACCGTTAATCGCTATGGATACCTCCGAAACTCAAGTTTCAACGGTTGAAACCCAATCAGATAGTTCTGTGCCTTCTGAATTACCACCTACTCGTTCGGGTAAACCTTGGTTCTGGAGATTGCTGATTTTATTTCTGGCAACCGGTGGCATTATCCTTTGGCGGATGCTTGCTCCTGGTGGCGCACCACGTTCTTCTGTTGCACAGCAGCAAGGGCCACCTCCAAAACCAATTGAAACAATCTCTCTGCAAACTGGAAGCGCTACAAGAAGTGTCCAGTTGTTGGGACAAGTAGAAGCCACTCAGCAATCAACAATCCGCGCTCAAACTAGTGGAATTGTCAAGCAAATTTCAGTGCAACCAGGCGATCGCGTGAAAGTAGGAATGGCGATCGCTTTACTGGATGATACCGACCAGCAATTGGCAATTAGCCAAGCAAGAGCGCAACTGGCACAGCAACGGAGCAATCTAGCACGTTTGGAAGTCGGTACTCGTCCTGAAATTATTGCTCAACGGCAAGCGGCTGTTACATCTGCGAAGGCGCGAGAACTGGAAGCACGGGATAACCTGAAACGGACTAGCGATCTTGTCAAAGAGGGTGCTTTATCTCAAAGATTGTTAGTGGAAGCTCAAGCACAATTGAATAGCATTCAGGGAGAACGGTTAGAAGCCGAGGCAGAACTTGCTGAAGCGAAAGCTGGGCCGATTCAAGAAGAAATCGCCGCTCAACGGGCAAATGTAGAAGCAGCGAAAGCTACTTTAGCTCAAGCAGAATTAGCCCGGCAGCGCACGCGAATTCTGGCATCGGAATCGGGAATAGTGCAGACTCGTCATATCAGTAACGGTGATTTAGTCCAAAGTTCTGGTCAAATTGTCACCTTAGTAGCAGGCGATCGCTTCGATATTTTCCTAGAGTTACCAGAAGAACTCAGTGGTAAAGTTACGCCAGGGATGACAATCGATCTCACAACTCGCGCCCTACCGCAATGGAAACAACGCGCCACCATCACTGCTGTAGTCCCTTCTGCCAATACAGCCTCTCGTCGCCAGATGGTGCGTGTCCAAATTAACAAACCCCCATCAGGATTAATACCAGGAATGGCGATCGCAGGTAACTTAAATATGCCCTCGAATCGCTCCAGCTTTGTGGTATCACGAGATGCATTAACCAGAAGACAAAACGAGTGGCTAGTTTTTGCAGTTGCAGATGGCAAAGCTAAACAAATTCCAGTCGAGATGGTTTCTGACATGGGTAAAAATGTCGCAATTTATCATCCCACTTTACGCACCGGTCAACGCATTGTGCTACGTGGCGGTGATGGATTGCAAGATGGTGCGCCTGTAAAGGTAGTTGATCCAACTTAAAACAATTCGCAATTCGCAATTCGCAATGGGCTACGCCCCGCTACGCTAACGCAATTACGTTTTGTGACGGGGATTTAAACCCCCAAAGTTGGTTAAAACATAGGTTGTACCAAGCTTCCATAGACTTCTTGCAGAAGTCGGTTAAAGAGGAAGAATCGTCTCTTTCTCCTTTAACCTTTTTTTCAAAATACTGGAAACCCATTTTAAATTAATACAGTTCAGTTAGGAATTTCTTTCTTCTTCTCTTCCTTTGCGTTCTTTGCGTCCTTTGCGGTTCGTTAAAAAATTTACTTTAACAAATAGTGAAGGATTAACTGAACCGTATTGCATTTTAAATATGACTTTCTGAATTACCAATTAATATGAACTTTATTGAAACCGCCGTTCGTTGGCGACATGGAACTTTTGTTTTGTTTTGCTTGCTAGCAATGTTTGGGGTATTCTCTCTACTAAACTTACCCCTAGAATTGCAACCAGGAGGCGATCGCCCTGAAATTACGATCACAACTACCTATCCAGGCGCAGGGCCAACAGAAGTAGAAGACCTAATTACCCGCCCCATCGAAGAACAGATGGAAGAGGTGCTAGGTGTTCAAGAAATTAGCAGTACTTCTCGCGCTGGACGCAGCAGCATCACTTTGGAATTTGCTCAAAATGCCAACGCCAGAGAACGGATGGTAGATGTTCTCAACCGCTTACAGCAGGTAGGAAGCTTGCCTCCAGAAGCACAGGAATCGAGTGTAGAACTGGTGGGTGGTAACAGTTCTCCGATGATGTGGATTCCGTTTGATACCAAAGAAGGATCTCAACCGGATGCAGACCGTTATCGAGACTTAGCAGAAGAAGTGGTAATTCCCCGTTTGCGGCGAGTCGAGGGAACTGGACAATTTTTGTTAGTGGGTGGACAAGAACGAGAAGTCGAGGTGAAGGTTGATCCGAAAGCATTAAGCGATCGCAACCTCGCAATTGGTGATGTAGTCCGAGTTCTTCAAGAAAACAACCGCGATATTCGGGGTGGGCCATTAATTCTCGGACGACGGGAATATCGAGTCCGCACAATCAGCAGATCGCAAGATTTATCGCAAATTGAAGGCTTTGTACTACGACGCGACCAATCGGGCACTGTTTACTTGCGGGATGTAGCAACAGTCCAGATGGGACGCAAACCCCAAGATAGCGCCTTGATGTTCAACGGCAAACCTGGGACAGCAATTGGTGTAATTCGGCAAATTGGGGCGAATGTGCCAGAGGTGGCTAAAGGCATCCGCAGAGAGATTACCGCACTCCAAACTGAATTTGATCGGCAAAACCAAGGTATTCAATTTGTCTACAACTACGATGAAAGCCAGTATATCAATCAATCCATTGCATTTGTCCAAGGCAACTTAGTTAGTGGGGCACTATTAGCAACCATCGTCTTAGTTCTGTTCCTTGGCTCCATGCGTACCGTTGCAGTGGTGGCAATTACAATTCCCACTACACTGATCATGGTGTTCATTGTTATGTCTGCGTTTGGACGCACATTAAACATTATCAGTTTGGCGGGATTGGCCTTTGCAGTGGGTATGGTCGTAGATAATGCGATCGTTGTAATTGAAAATGTCTTTACCCACATGCAGCAAGGCAAAAGTGCCATGCGGGCAGCTATTGAAGGAACTCAGGAAGTCTGGGGTGCAATGCTTGGTTCCACCTTAACCAACGTAGTGGTATTTGTACCACTATTAATGGTGACGGGTGAAGCAGGGCAACTCTACACCGATATGGCGATCGCTCTTTCTGCCTCTTCTCTATTCTCGCTGTTTGCGGCATTAACTTTAGTCCCAATGCTATCGGGCTTGTTCCTGAAACAATCAGAAGCCATGCAAATGATGCAGGGTGGAGAATATCGGGGCGGTAATTGGTTTGAGCGAATGGTAGCTAAAACCTCTGCGGTGTTTCGTCATTTCCAAACCAAACTGGAAAACTTTCTCGCCGCTACCGTCAGTTGGTCACTGGGACGTAAGCGTGTCGGTCGCAGATTAATTGTGCTATCGATTCCGATTGTTTTACTCGTAACTAGTATATTTCTCTTACCACCTGCCGATTATCTACCCGAAGGAAATCGTAACTTAGTTGTATTGCGGGCGGAACCTTTGCCGGGAACCAGTATACCCGAAGCGATTCGGCAATCTGAACCTGTGCAAAAATTTCTGCGATCGCAACCAGAAATTGATCGCATCCTGTACGTTGATCGTCCAGGCGCACTGCGCGGGATTGCGACTATTTTAAAACCAGAATTTGCCACCACTACCGGACTCGCCGAAATGGTGGATCGGTTACGCGCCCAAAGTAGTAACTTTGCTGGATACCGTTTTATAATCCCGACCCGGATTTCTATCTTCCGCGATCCGGGTAAAGAATTTGAAGTCGATATTGTTGGCGCTGATTTAAACCAAATTGGTGACTTAGAAAAGCAAATTACCGGCAAATTGCGATCGCTTCCAGGGGTTCAGAATGTCCGCTCAAACTTTGTCTTGGGTGCAGGTGAATTACAAGTGATTCCCAACCGCGAACGCATCGCCGAAGTCGGACTATCGGAAGCAGAAATTGGTTCAATGGTAGAAGCAGCATTGGGTGGTAAAGTTGCCTCCAATTACATTGATGGCAAAAATGAATTAGATGTCTCGGTGGAACTACAAAATACTGCCGTGGAAACGCCAGAACAACTGCGCCAATTGCCTCTATATGCACAAGGACGACAAGTGCAACTGGGCGATGTTGCTGAAGTCGTGGAAACAACGGGAGCCGATGCCATTAACCACGTCAATTTGGAGCGTTCAATTAGCCTCACTGTCTCCCTTGCACCCGATGCCCCTCTTGCTACGCTGGTAGAACGTACCGAAGAAGAAATTCTGACTCCTCTGCGTGCTAGTTTACCAACAGGCTATCGTCTAGAACTGGCAGGTTCAGCAGATCAGTTAGCAACAACTGTTAGTCAATTAGCTGCTGCATTTGCATTTTCGATTTTGATTACTTATTTGTTACTGGTGGCGTTATATCGCTCGTTCCTGTACCCAGTGGTGATTATGGCAACAGTGCCGATGGGTATGAGTGGCGCACTATTGAGCCTAGTGATTGCTAACATGATTCCGGGAATGAATGTGGCATTGGATATGATTACAGCCTTGGGATTTGTGATCCTTACAGGTGTGGTTGTTAACAACGCCATTCTACTGGTCGATCGCGCCTTGCAACTCCAGCAAGCAGGTGAAGATTTTGATGCATCCTTATATAATGCGACAAGCGATCGCTTACGGGCGATTTTCATGTCTGCTGGAACTAGTGTGTTGGGGATGTTACCGCTAGCAGTTCTACCAGGTCAAGGTTCAGAGTTATATCAGGGGTTAGGCATTGTCTTAACAGGAGGACTGGCTTTTTCTACGATTTTGACTCCTACTGTTGTACCCGCACTTATGGGTTTACTGTACGATCTTTCTGGGCGGAAATCGCTGCGATCGCCAGATGCAAAAAAGCCAGACAAACTACTTACTAACTAGGGTATCGACTTTGTAGGGAAATCGTCAAAAAACTTCATAGATTCAGGACTTACGCCAGCAAAATTTGTCATTGCGACCGAAAGGTAGTGTAGGTAAGCAATCCCAGAGGATAAAACTCTGTTGATTACCTATTAATAATAGCGATCGCCTCTATAACTTTGGGAATACTGAAATTAAGTGCCCTAAAGGAGTATTAAAAATGGCAGAAAATCGTATCAGTGCCAGCCTATCCCCAGCAGATAAAGAAACAGTCATGCAGGCGATCGCTACAATTAGAGAAAAGTTACCGTTTTTGGTTGATTTGACCCCTGAAGATCGGCGAACAATGCTGAAGATGGGAGATAAAAGTCGAGCTTTTGTCAGCAAAGCTTTAGAAGTGGCGACACAGAACCCTAACTTTTTGCCTCGTTACTTTGATTTAGAAGAAATGCGCCGAGACTTGGAAATATACGAGGACTTGTATCCGGTGCTGTTGTCTCTAACCCAACTGCAAGAATTGGTAGATGATACCTGTATAACTGCTGCTAGCGAAGCTTATGCAGCAGCATTAGCAGTTTATAGTTATGCCAAAGCTAGCGGTGATGTTGCAGGTTTAGATGCAGTAATTGATGAGATGGGACGCAGGTTTAACCGCCGTTCTAAGAAAAAGCAACCCGAAGTCCCAGTTAGTTAAAGCTTAAAACAGGCAACTATACCAGTTGTCAACTTGGTAAAATACACATAAATTTGTAGGGGCATAACAATGTTATGCCCTTTTTGCGTTTTGTATCCAAAGATTTTTGAAACCCGCGCAGGCGGGTTTTGTCTGTGTAGCCGCGACTTCTAGTCGCCAGGGCATTTTTGAGCCTCAA
>NZ_JAYGHE010000012.1:89296-99502 GCF_034931145.1 Nostoc sp. UHCC 0252
AAGGTCAACGTCGAGCCTCAGAAGGTCAACGTCGAGCCTCAGAAGGTCAACGTCGAGCCTCAGAAGGTCAAAGTCGAGCCTCAGAAGGTCAACGTCGAGCCTCAGAAGATCAACGTCGAGCCTCAGAAGGTCAACGTCAAGCCTCAGAAGGTCAAAGTTGAGCCTCAGAAGGTCAACGTCAAGCCTCAGAAGGTCAACGCATAAAAATTACCCAGAAAAAGTTTAGTAAATTCCGAAATCCACCCTGTATATTTAGTAGTTATTCTGTAAACACTAGCACCTCAAAATTGAATCTTGTAATGAACCCACAAAACAAGCCCAAGAGTCTACAAGATTTTGACCGCGCCATTGAACTTGATCCCAAATATAAGTGGGCGATCGCAAACCGTGGTAAAACTTACCTGATGCTAAAGCTATACAATGAGGCTCTTGTAGATTTCAACCGCGCTATTGACTTAGATTCTGATAATAATTGGTATTTATATAATCGTGCTTTAGCCTACCAAGCCCTTAACCAACCAGATAAAGCATGGACTGACCTAGCACTTGCCATCAAGCTTGCTAAACAGAATTACGAAAAAGATGCTAAAGACTGGTCTAATACCTTTAATTTAGCCCTTTACTATTTAGCTGCTCAATATATTCAACCAGCAGAGCGGTTATATCGCTATGCCTTATCGAAGGGTGCTTCCTCAGAATCTATTCGTGAAACTATCCAAGACCTAGATGACTTTTTAACCGTGTTCCCTGACCATGTACAGGCTACATCCATACGACAGTTGTTGCAGTCTTCTCTAACTTAGGCCATGTATCCAACCTACCCACCAGAAAACCCACAAGTCCCAACAACCACGTGAGAATCAATTCCCTCTTTTACACCTAAAATCTTCTAAACAAAACTAGAAAAGGCTTTCATAGCCTATTTCAGGCTTTTCTTAATTATCCTGCAATTGTACATAGACCATGCTGTAGGGGCACAGCAATGCTGTGCCCTTACGAAAGATATGGTTTTTAAGCTTGACCCATATTTGGTATTTCTTGGAGTTCCCTAATACCATTTTGAATTTTAGATTTTAGACTTCGGCTACGCTCAGTCGAACGATTTTGGATTGGAAACCGCTTACTGCATCTGGGTTTTCTCTATCCATCTGTCGCAATCATTTTTCAAATTTGTATAACTTGCCTTCGGGAGACTGGCGGCTAAACCTAATTGCATCTAAATATTCAGTGATTTTAGCCAACTCATGACAAACTACTTTGCTTCGGCGTAGCCCAACCCAGGCATCGCTTAACCCAATTGCCTACAAATATTAAGCGATCGCAACTACTACTTTGTCTTACTTACGACAAATCGTAGGCGATCGCTTAATTCAAAACTCTTGCAAATACTTGGCAAAAGTCTAATGCCGAGTATTAATGGAACACACTTAAGAAGATATTATGAAGCTTTCTCATTGAAATGTCAAGATTTTATGAATTCTTTCCCCAAACCTTGCCATTAGATACCGTCACTTCCCTTAAATTCTCAGGCTGCGCTGCTAAACTCTTGTCACCAAAATGCTTATCCATCAACGCCGAAACCTGTGGGGCTTGAATTCGGCTATGGCGTGTTTTATCTGGCATAACTAAGTTTGGCCCAGCTTTACAATTTTTCATACAACCAGTGCCTTTGATTGTAACTTGGTCTTCTAAACCGCGATCGCTTAAAGCTGCCTCCAACGCCTGGCAAACTGCTTTACCACCGCGTTTCATACAATCAGACTTTTGACACACCAAAATCGTGGCTTTAGTCTTAGCTGGTTTTACCTTGACATTATCAATAGATGGGGGTTCTTGTATTGGTGCAGCAATGGTTTGAACTGTCCCCATTTCAGAACGCGCCGCCATTACACGTTCAGCTTTCAGTGTAACTTTGTCTTTTTTTATATCGTATTCTCTATAACCAACAACTTGTAGCCAAGTCCCTGCTGGTAGCCGCAAGTCAAAAGCAGCCCGTAGGTGTTTAGCGAGTTTAATATAAGACTCACCCTCATGAGTCCCCAGCATTAAGCCTTTAAGCTTATAGCCATCTTTAATAACAAAATTTATAAATCTGCCCTCAAGACAAAATTCTGATACTTCCATACTGTGAGATGCACCCATTTTTTTTGACCTCCTTTTAACTAAATAAAAACTATCAAGCGAGATATTCTCAGCAGCTAAAAATTAGAACTGTTGTTAGCGATTTTCCAGCAGCACTCAAGAGTCCAAATCTGGTCTTGACGAGACGCTGTTAATCGCCGTATCACACTCCAAAGTTGAACAGCTGTCATAGGAGAGCCAATTTCAACTTCCAATGGCTGGTTAGCCTGACAACTACAGGGAATATCTAATTCCTTTAGGCGTTGATAGACTTGCCAGCGATCTGCCCAATTCACCTCTACAAGGTGGTTGCTTTTTATTTCTGAACTAAACGATTTCAAGAAAATTGCCCTCAAAGTGCAACAAACTTGCAGTAACTACCGCGAATTAACTCTCTGTGTTTTGAAAATCTAAAGAGCGTAACCTCTTAAAACAAGCATACCTTAAGTGCAAAGAATTCTCATTAATTTTGGAAAAAAAATGAAACTTTTCCAGCTATCCCATATTTAAAGCGGTATTGAGAGAGACAAAGAGGACAAAGTAAAATTTTCTCTCCCTGCGCCTGTTGGGAAATATGCACATTTAAGCTGTGATGTCAATATTAATGAGATATTTATGCAACTTGATGAGTGTGCCACCATCCAGTAAACAGTAAACTTGAGATTTTTAGTAAGCAAAAATACAAAATATTGTGATGGCAAATTGGCTTGACCTTATTATTAAAATGTTAATATGTTAAAAATAAGCAGTTAAAATCTATAACTGTTAAAAAGAGAGGAACACAATGTCTGAAACGCAAACCTTGTTACGGAATTTTGGTCATGTATATGACAATCCCGTGTTGTTGGATCACAGCGTAACCGCTCCAGTTACAGAAGGATTTAACGTTGTATTAGCTAGTTTCCAGGCACTTTACTTGCAGTACCAAAAGCATCATTTTGTAGTTGAAGGCTCAGAATTTTACTCTCTGCATGAGTTTTTTAACGAAAGCTACAACCAAGTACAAGACCACGTTCATGAAATTGGAGAACGTCTGGATGGACTAGGTGGTGTGCCAGTAGCTACCTTCAGCAAATTAGCAGAATTAACCTGTTTTGAGCAAGAATCTGAAGGCGTATATTCCTCTCGTCAAATGGTGGAAAATGACCTAGCTGCCGAACAAGCAATCATTGGCGTAATTCGTCGCCAAGCTGCTCAGGCAGAGAGTTTAGGCGATCGGGGCACACGCTATCTGTACGAAAAGATTTTGTTAAAAACAGAGGAACGTGCATATCATTTGTCTCACTTCCTCGCCAAAGATAGCTTAACTTTAGGGTTTGTCCAAGCTGCTCAAAGCTAAAACTCTCATAATCTAGATTTGTCTACCTAGACAGAAAGAAAAGGTTGACAGCACGAACTCTTAAAATATTATAAATAATGGCAGAGAATGGTATCCTTATTTCTCTGCCATTTTTAATTTAAGTAAAGATATCCTCATAATATTTAACGTTGATAATATTTAGCAATTAGCTAGTTAAGATAGATTTTAATTTAAGTAATCTATATTGTGATTAACAAGCAAATAGATATATACCACAATAGATCACCACTTATTGAAAAATATCATCAGCTTAAATAACAAAGATTTGCAAAAGCTTTAAAAATTCCACTATCAAAATTAAATAAAATTAGAAATATAAAATAATCGTTGGGAATGGGGAATGGGGAATGGGGAATGGGGAATTGGGAATTGGGGAAAGACTTGTTTCAAGTTCTCACCCCTTGTCCCCTTGTCCCCCTGCCCCCTTCTGGCTATCAAACCTAGAAAACTTAATAATAAAA
This sequence comes from Nostoc sp. UHCC 0252, assembly GCF_034931145.1. Taxonomy (NCBI): domain Bacteria; kingdom Bacillati; phylum Cyanobacteriota; class Cyanophyceae; order Nostocales; family Nostocaceae; genus Nostoc; species Nostoc sp. UHCC 0252. The sequence continues at coordinate 93,239 of NZ_JAYGHE010000012.1, forward strand.
AGCACGAGAGGGTGTAAAGACCCTTAAAATAATCAGGATTTGTATTCTCGTACTCCAAGGCAACGACTATGCCCCGCCGTGATGACCTCAGGAAGATTCTACTGTTAGGCTCTGGCCCAATTGTGATTGGACAAGCCTGTGAGTTTGACTACTCTGGCACTCAAGCCTGCAAAGCGCTGCGAGAAGAAGGCTATGAAGTGGTTTTGGTCAACTCCAACCCTGCAACGATTATGACCGACCCGGAAACGGCCGATCGCACTTACATTGAACCGTTAACTCCAGAATTGGTCGAAAAAGTTATTGAGAAAGAACGCCCTGATGCTCTATTACCAACGATGGGAGGACAAACCGCCCTCAACCTCGCCGTTGCTTTAGCCAAAAATGGTGTGCTGGAAAAGTACGGCGTTGAGTTAATCGGCGCTAAACTTCCAGCGATCGAAAAAGCCGAAGATCGAAAACTTTTTGGTCAAGCAATGGCAAGGATTGGGGTAGCTGTGTGTCCTAGCGACACAGCCGAAACTTTGGAAGAAGCCAAAGCGGTTGCCCGTCAAATTGGTACTTATCCCTTAATTATTCGTCCAGCTTTCACAATGGGTGGAAGTGGCGGCGGTATTGCCTACAACCAAGAAGAATTTGAAGAAATGGCACAGGTAGGTATAGATGCCAGCCCCGTTTCGCAAATTCTCATTGACCAGTCTTTACTCGGCTGGAAAGAATACGAACTCGAAGTGATGCGTGACTTAGCAGATAACGTGGTGATTATCTGCTCCATCGAAAACCTTGACCCTATGGGCATTCACACCGGGGATTCAATTACCGTCGCTCCCGCGCAAACCCTGACTGATAAAGAATATCAAAGGCTGCGGGATATGGCAATTAAAATCATCCGCGAGATAGGTGTGGAAACAGGTGGTTCTAATATTCAATTTGCTGTTAATCCGGTTAATGGCGATGTCGTAGTAATTGAGATGAATCCCCGCGTTTCTCGCAGTTCGGCTTTGTCTTCCAAAGCTACAGGTTTTCCCATCGCTAAAATGGCAGCAAAGCTAGCTGTAGGCTATACCTTGGATGAAATTAAAAATGATATCACCAAGAAAACTCCCGCGTCTTTTGAGCCGACTATTGACTATGTGGTGACAAAAATCCCCCGCTTCGCCTTTGAAAAGTTCCCCGGTTCCGACCCAGTGCTGACAACCCAAATGAAATCAGTCGGGGAAGCAATGGCAATTGGGCGGACTTTCAACGAATCCTTCCAAAAGGCACTGCGATCGCTCGAAACCGGACGCGCTGGTTGGGGTTGCGACAAAGCCGAAAAATTACCCAGTGGTGAACAAATCCGCGCCCAATTACGGACACCTAACCCCGATCGCATTTTCTCTGTACGTCATGCTTTGCAGCAAGGGATAACTATTGAGGAAATCTACGAACTGACTGGTATTGACCGATGGTTCTTAGATAAATTGCAGCAACTCCTAGATGTTGAGAAATTCCTCAAGCGGACACCCTTGCAGCAATTGACAAAAGAGCAACTTTATGACGTGAAGCGGGACGGATATAGCGATCGCCAAATTGCTTATGCCACCAAAACTACCGAAGATGAAGTTCGCGCTTACCGCAAGTCACTGGGAATCATCCCAGTTTACAAAACCGTAGATACCTGCGCTGCTGAGTTTGAAGCATTCACACCCTACTACTATTCTACCTACGAAGAAGAAACAGAAATTTTGCCAACAACCAAACCCAAAGTGTTGATTTTGGGTGGTGGCCCCAACCGCATTGGGCAGGGAATAGAGTTTGACTATTGTTGTTGTCATGCGGCTTATGCCTTGAAAGGTGGGGGGTATGAGACAATTATGGTCAACTCCAACCCAGAGACAGTTTCGACAGACTACGATACCAGCGATCGCCTTTACTTTGAGCCGCTAACAAAAGAAGATGTTCTTAACATCATCGAAGCTGAAAATCCAGTGGGGGTGATAATCCAGTTTGGCGGACAAACTCCGCTAAAGTTGGCTATCCCATTACAAGAGTTTCTTAACAATGACAAATCAGAACTGCTCACTAAAATTTGGGGCACATCGCCAGATTCCATCGACATGGCAGAAAACCGGGAGCGCTTTGAAAAGATTCTCCAAAAGTTGAATATTGCTCAACCCCCTAATGGTATTGCTCGGAGTTACGAAGATGCGCTGATTGTCGCCAAACGCATTGGTTATCCGGTAGTGGTGCGTCCCAGCTATGTGTTGGGGGGACGAGCAATGGAAATCGTTTATTCCGATACTGAGTTGGAACGCTACATGAGCTTTGCAGTACTCATAGAACCAGAACATCCGATTTTGATTGATAAATTTCTGGAGAACGCGATTGAAGTCGATGTCGATGCGATCGCCGATCACACTGGACGGGTGGTAATTGGTGGCATCATGGAACACATTGAACAAGCAGGGATTCACTCAGGAGATTCTGCTTGTTCTTTACCTTCCATTTCCCTGTCACCAGCAGTTCTCAATCAAATTCGCACTTGGACTGTGCAGCTAGCACAGGCGCTGTCAGTCGTGGGGTTGATGAATATTCAATTTGCCGTTGTCGGCGCAAGTAGTTATTCTCCCCAGGTTTACATTTTGGAAGCCAACCCCCGTGCCTCTCGCACAGTACCTTTTGTATCTAAAGCAACAGGCATACAGCTAGCGAAATTAGCATCCTTAATTATGTCGGGTAAAACCTTAGAGGAGCTACATTTTACCGAGGAAGTCATTCCCACACATATTGCTGTCAAAGAAGCAGTATTACCGTTTAATAAATTCCCAGGAACTGATACAATATTGGGCCCAGAAATGCGATCCACTGGTGAGGTGATGGGGATTGACAGCGACTTTGGCCGGGCCTTTGCCAAAGCGGAAATGGGTGCTGGGGAGCGTTTACCACTAAGTGGAACTGTATTCGTATCAATGAGCGATCGCGATAAAGCTGCCGCCGGTGCTGTGGTGAAGGAATTCCTCGATTTGGGCTTTACAGTGATGGCTACCCTTGGTACACGGCGAGTTCTTCTTGAACAGGGGTTAAATATTGAATTAGTGCTAAAACTCCATGAAGGCCGTCCCCACGTTTTAGATGGAATCAAAAATCAAAAAATCCAACTTATTATCAACACGCCTTCCGGGGAAGAAGCCCAGACTGATGCTAGGTTAATCCGCCGCACAGCCTTAGCTTACAAAATTCCCATCATTACTACCATCGCTGGCGCAAAAGCTACCGTCGCCGCCATCCGTTCTTTACAAAATACCACTTTGGACGTAAAAACCATTCAAGAGTACTGCCCAATTACGAGATAGGAGGGAGCAGGGGGCAGGGAGCAGGGGGCAGGGAGCAGGGGGCAGGGAGCAGGGGGCAGGGAGCGGGGAGCGGGGAGCAGGGAGCGGGGAGCAGGGGAAGAAGAACTATTTATTGATTCTTGAGCCATACCCAATTTCCAATTCCCCATTCCCAACTCCCAAGAAAATTAAGTAATTGTTATGAGGGAATAACTATAGTTCTCATTAGATATACCTTAGCAAATATGAGGAAGCTTATGTTAACCAGATAATTTCTTAAATTGCCTTCTAGCAAGCCTTGAGACAGAGGGCAAGATTGCATGAACTGGAATAACCAGGAAATTTAATGTCGCCATATAGCCAAAATATTCTCATAAATGTTACAATTGTTAATAAGACTCCCATAAAAGCATGTTTAAGAAGCTACCTTTTATCTAACTGTAGATACTTGTGAAAAATAGGAAATAACTGTAACTTTTAGCAGTTAAGAAGCCTAAATTTGATTATTATGAGCAGCCGAGTTTCTCGGGCGCGTGAATTGCAAACCATAGCATAGGTTCCCAGTCTGACTGGGTAGCACTGTAACAAAGCATCTATCCCTTAATGACCCTACCGCCAAACCCATCATTACCAAAGAGTAGCGCCATGAAGACCGCTCAGACAGCCACAGACCTCGTGCGGACTTACCTGCGTGAGATTGGCCGTGTGCCACTCTTAACACACGAGGAAGAGATTTTTTATGGTAAACAGGTGCAACGTTCTTGTACTTTGCACGAATCAAGAGAATCTCTTGCCACCCAGTTAGGTCGTCAGCCGACTTTAGAAGAGTGGGCCAAAGCGACAAAGTTAGAACCAGTAGAATTGAACGAAGCGATCGCTGATGGTGAAATTGCTAAACGTAAGATGGTAGAAGCCAACCTGCGCTTGGTAGTCTCCGTTGCCAAAAAGTACATTAAGCGCAACGTCGATTTACTGGACTTGATTCAAGAAGGTAGTATTGGGATGCAACGCGGCGTAGAAAAGTTTGACCCTACCAAAGGGTATAGATTTTCTACTTATGCCTATTGGTGGATTCGGCAAGCTATCACTCGTGCTATAGCCGAAAAAGCTCGTACAATTCGGCTGCCCATCCATATTACTGAAAAACTAAATAAGATTAAAAAGGCACAGCGCCAATTGTCGCAAAAATTGGGACGCGCTCCGACGGCTGGTGAACTAGCTCAAGAATTAGAATTAACCCCCAAACAAGTACGAGAGTATCTAGAAAAGGCGCGTTTGCCCCTTTCTTTAGATTTACGGCTTGGTGATAACTACGACACCGAACTGGGAGAAATGCTGGAAGATCCAGGAGCATCCCCGGAAGAATTTGTTATGCAATCTTCCTTGTCTTATGACTTAGATCGCCTCATGGGTGATCTTACGCCACAACAGAGGGAAGTAATCACGCTGCGTTTTGGTTTAACTGATGGGCAGGCGCTAACTCTAGCTAGAATTGGTGAAATACTTAATATTAGCCGCGAACGAGTTCGGCAAATTGAGCGGGAAGCTTTAACCAAACTCCGCAAGTCTAAAGCCAACATGGGCGAATATTTGGCAAGTTAAAAGCACAGAAGCGATTAATCGTGTCCGTACAGGAATTAGGAGTGAGGAGTTTTTAATTAACTTCTCACTCCTTACTTTATTTACTAAGGTGAGAAAATACGCCGACTTTGGTACGGTTACACCTACTTCCACAAGAAAGCGAGGCTGTTACATTAGTTGACAGGAAGACAAAACAGCTAGCGTAAGTCACATCCGAAACAGGCATTTAGTATTAAATTACAAGCACCATAGCCAGTAGTGGTAGTTAAGGAGCTAAAAAATGAGTAACCCATCCAACCGTGTCTCAGAATTTTTCAATAGCGAATCAGAAACTAGCGATTTACTATGGCAGTACGTTAAATCTTTGAGTCCAGAGACAGTTACCCAGTTATCTAAACCTACATCTGCCGAAGTCTTTCAGGTGATGGAACGAAATATTACAGGACTATTAGGTAATTTACCTTCAGAGCATTTTGGTATTACCGTAAGCACCAGTCGGGAAAGTCTAGGTCGGCTTTTGGCTTCTGCTATGATTAGTGGTTATTTCTTGCGTAATGCTGAACAGAGAATGAACTTTGAACTTGCTTTGCAAGGAACTGAAACCAACAACAGCGAAGTTGAGTAGAAATATAGAATTTAGCGAATTTTATATTGTTGTTGCTCTGATAGCTAGTCACACTCACAGCCATAGGAATTAAAAATAAGCTTCTGCGAAATCTTTGCCCTTAATTCCCAAACGTATATGAGCTAAAATTTTTTAACATATCCACAACAGTGACGCATTAAGGTTGAAATTTAAAAAATCAAAACTCGGCAGATGATCAACTCTGCCGAGTTTTGTTATTATTCATCTCTCTCTTATCAATTAATTATGAGTGAAACCAGTTCTTTCCCGCCCCATAAAATCATCGGTGTCGCAGTAATTTGGAATGACCAAAAGCAAATTTTAATCGATCGCCGTCGTCCAGAAGGAGCAATGGGTGGTTTGTGGGAATTTCCCGGTGGCAAAATTGAGCCTGGGGAAACTATCCAAGAGTGTATTCAACGGGAAATTTTGGAAGAACTGGGAATAGTAATTGAAGTGGGAGAGCATCTGATTACTATTGACCACACCTATACAAACTTGCGCGTTACCCTCACGGTACATCACTGCCGCCATCTTACAGGTGTTCCCCAACCTTTGGAATCCGATGAGATTCGCTGGGTAAGCTTGGAAGAACTGGAGCAGTTTACCTTTCCGAAAGCAAATACTCAAATTATTGCTGCTTTAAAAGGGAATTGAGAATTGGGAATGGTGAATTCAGAGGAAAGATGATTACTTCGACCTCTGAACTCGGAACTTCGACCTCTGAACTCGGAACTTCGACCTCTG
>NZ_JAYGHE010000012.1:99590-116445 GCF_034931145.1 Nostoc sp. UHCC 0252
AAACTTCGACCTTTGAACTCGGAACTTCGACCTTTGAACTCGGAACTTCGACCTTTAAACTCGGAACTTCGACCTTTAAACTCAAAACTTCGACCTCTGAACACAAAGCGCCAAGCTTAAAACTTACTATTCCCCATTCCCCATTCCCAATTCTCAATACAGTAACAATCTATTAATTGCATCAGGTTGAGTCCCGCAATTTTCTACAATAGGCGCAGAGACTTTGATTAAGGGTGTCAGCAAATAAATGCCTAAAACCGTTGCCGATGTGATGAGCCGCGATCCGATTGTTGTCCGTGCGGAAACTCCACTAAACGAAGCTATCCAAATTCTTGCAGAACGCCACATTAGTGGACTACCTGTTGTGGACGATGTTGGGAAATTGGTGGGCATTATCTCAGAAACCGATTTGATGTGGCAAGAAACTGGTGTAACTCCACCTGCGTACATTATGTTTCTTGATAGCGTTATCTATTTACAAAATCCTGCTACTTATGAACGTGATTTGCATAAGGCGCTAGGGCAAACCGTTGGGGAGGTGATGAGTAAAAACCCGATCACTATTTCCCCTGATAAAACTTTAAAAGAAGCCGCTACAATCATGCACGATCGCAGCGTTCACCGCTTACCAGTGCTTGATGACACAGATCAAGTAATTGGTATCCTCACTCGTGGTGATATTATTCGGGCAATGGCAGCAAGTCAAGATTAGTCAAAAATAGAGACGCGATGAATCGCATCTGTACAAAAATTAAAAGTAGAGACGCGATGAATCGCGTCTATCTTTTTTACACCTTTGAAAATTCAGGATAACTAAATGAGTATTACTTCGGAGTCTGTTAAGCAATTACTCAGTTCTGAGGATTTAGGCGATCGCTTACGTGCAGTAAATCAAATCCGTCAATTGGAACCTGCGGTTGGCTTTGAACTGCTTCAAACTGCCATTAGCGATCGCAATTCCCGTGTCCGTTACTCGGCGGTGAGCCAAATGGATACACTCGGATCACAAGATTTACAATTATCTTTGGATATCTTGCGCGATCGCTTGCTTCATGACTCCGAAATAGATGTCCAAGCAGCAGCAGCAGACTGTATCGGCGCACTTCAACTACATGATGCTTTTGAAGACTTACAAGAGGTTTACCACAAGACTGATGAATGGCTAGTACAATTTAGTATCATTGCCACATTAGGAGCATTAGGCGATCCACGAGCTTTTGGATTGCTTAAAGAGGCACTCTCATCAGAAACCGAATTAGTGCAAACTGCTGCTATTAGTTCTTTCGGTGAATTGGGAAATTTAGAAGCAGTTCCCCTTTTAGCACCTTATGCTACCAATCCAGACTGGCAAATGCGTTACAGAGTTGTACAAGCGCTGACTCTTTTGGGTGGTGCAGAAGCCAAATCTATATTAGAAACACTGGCTAATGATGAAGTCGAAGCGATCGCAACTGAAGCCAAAAATTCTTTGCAGTCAGTTTAACTATATCTAAGGTTAAGAAAATTCACCTTTAATATAGATTTGTCTGACGGGATAAAAAAATCGACCTGGTTGGGAAAATTTTACATTCCAGCCAGATCGAATAGATAAATTAGAGTTACTTTTAATTGTTAAAAGTAACTTTTTTATATTTAGGATATGGTCTATTGAATGACACTTTTGCGACGGCGAGACATAACCATGCCAGCACCAATTAAACCTAAGCCTAACATTGTGGTTGGCTCAGGGACAGTGGTCAGAGTTAACTCGTATTTGCTTGCAGCCCCAGCAAGAGAAGCACTCACAAAGCCTGTTGCAATAGTTTGCCCATTGAAATTAAATTTCCCCGTAATCCCTTCTAATGCCACGTCAAGAATGTTAGTCTTCGATGTCCGAATTCTGGTAACTACAGAATCATCTAGGTCAAAGCTAAGAAACGCAGTGGTACTACCCAGAGTTCGTAATCCGAAATCAATAAATGGAGTGTAAGCGCCTGTAGAATATGTAGCTGTTGTGCTTGATATATTAGCTATCTTGGTTAAATCTAGAGTTTTAATTGTAATACCTGTGGCTGGGTTTAAATTTGGTGAGAAGAATTTAAAATCACCATAAGTATCAACACCATCAACATCGACATCGACAAATTTAATGCTAGTAGTAAGTGGATTATCCCCATCATTAGGAATGATAGATGTACCACTAAGACCAATACTCCCATTTAGGGTTACAGCTTGAGCCGAACCAGCAGATGTAAACATCCCAGCAGTAGCCAAGGGGATTGCAAAAGTAGCAGCCAGAGTTGCGTTTACTAATTTAGATTTTAAATTAATCATGAGCGTTTGAGAGTCCTAATAATAGCCTGGAACAGAGAAAATGATTGCTTGACCTTTACTATCAGTAATCTATTTAAAATACTGTCAGTGAAAGCGAAACTTGCGTGATGTATTTCTTATCTCCATAAAATCACATAGATTTGAGGTACGCAAGGTTTACTGAGTTGTCCTCATCACATCTTTAATTAATGTGTCATCTTCATAAAATTTTAATTACTTGTATAACTGGTCTTCGTATATTTTTCATTCCATAGGGCTGAAGAGAGGCTGGGGGTGAAGGGAAAATCCGCAAAAAGACAGGATTTTACCCTGATTTTGACAGCAATATATAGATCGCATCCCTACTTATGTATAGAAATCCGATTTTATTTTGAAAGTATTACGTATACTTAAGGCAAGAGGTAATTAATCTTTCCCTCTTGCTTGAAAATGTTAAGAGCCAAATACCTGCGGCCAAGTTGTTACAACAAAAACTACTACTGCGGCGATCGCTAATAACCCTTGAATCAAATTTCCTATCAAAGAACCGACTACAATTCCGATACCCGCCTTAACCGCCAACCCTAATTCACGTCGGTAAATATACTCACCAATAACTGCTCCCAAAAGCGGCCCTAGTAAAATTCCTAAAAGTGGCCCCCCAAAAGGCAAGGTTGGTAATAGCCCTAAAAATCCCACCACCAAACCGACAATTGCGCCAATTTGCCCCCACTTGCTAGCTCCAGCTTGTTTTGCCCCTACATAGCTAGCTAAGAAATCCACTCCGACGCTAAGGAGTAAAACAATAACTGTCACAACTAGGGGAATCTTAATAGCTGCGAAAGAACTACTAACGATTCCCCAGACGATAATTGCAATTAAAATTAAGCTGCTACCGGGGATGGCCGGAACTACAGCGCCGATAATACCCACAAGCATTACGGCAATTAATAGCCAATAGATAATTTGCATGGATAAAATTGTAAATTTACAAATTTCCGAGGCGCAAATCTATGCGCCCCTACTGTATATTCTATCTGGGTAAGATCATCACAAATGTCTGTTTATTACTAGAACCAAATAGCCCTACCCAAAGCACAAACGCACTGAAAGCACGAGCCGTTCGTATTCACTAACTGAACTTCCTAAATACTCCAAGATAAAACTCAAAACTTATGACGAGAAAAATTTTAACTGGACTGAGTTCAGAAGCCTACGAACACCCTTTTGATCGCAAAGCCTTGGCTTCTTTGCAAAATATGCCTGGTGTCTCTTTGCTACTCAAGAAAGTTAATGAATACGGCATTGATCGCTTACTCAGGTTGCAAAGCCTTGGTAGTGAAATCAGAATTTCGTCTCGTAATTTTCCCCAATTGCATGAAGCATTTGTAGAAACTTGCCGAATTCTTGATGTTGCTTCACTTCCTGAACTATATCTGTTTCGAGGTACAGGTCACATTGAATCTTACATTGTTGGGGTAGAGAAACCGCTTGTTGGTATTAATTTAGATGCAATGGAGTGGCTTAACACGGATGAGTTGCTTTTTGTTTTCGGACATGAAATTGCTCGCATCAAGAGTCAGCACATGGTTTTTCACCAAATGGCAATTGTCATGCCAAGTTTAAAAAATTTATTAAGCAGTACGACGCTGGGCGTGGGTGGCTTGCTAGCTGGTGGGATGGAACTGGGTTTATATAATTGGCGGATGATGGCTAGGCTCACTGCTGATCGGGCTGCAATGCTAGCTTGTCAGGATATTGACGTAGCAACTACTACACTGATGAAACTCGCAGGTTTGCCAGATGAGTATTTGACTACTGCTGTGATTGAAGATTTCCTTGTCCAAGCTCGTGAGTTTGCAGCCAATAACTTTGATAGTGTGGATAAAGTCACTAAAATATTAAGCTATACAGAGCCTGCACTTTCTTGGGTAGTTATGCGGGCTGGCGAATTATTAAAATGGGTTGATTCTGGAGCTTATGATAATTTAATTCAGCAGGAAAATTTAAGTACACCAGAAGAACCAGAAGAATCAGAAGGAAAAGAGGAGAAAACACCAGAAGAAAAAGAAGGGTGGAATTTTTTGACTTCTTGGTGAAGGAATTTTATAGCCATTCAATTAATGATTGCCATACATCCTTGGGTAAAGACGCGATTCATCGCGTCTTTACAAATGGCCTATTTGTTGCATTGTTTTTTCAAATTGGTATTAGATTTTAAATTTTAGATTGTCCGATTTTAGATGAAATTCAAAATGTGCTTATGACGTTCAATAGTGTATCTATCATATAGGCTGACGTAGCGAGGTGGAGACACGGGAAGATTTAATGATAAGCGATCAGCCAGATTTGATATCAATCCAAAATCCAAAATTGGCTTAAGTGGTAAGAGTAACAGCAAGTTTATCAGCAATTCCTGCGATCCAATTTTCATCTTGTTTGGTATAACTGCGAGGAGCATTCGCTCCCAAAATTAACGCACCTTGATTACCAATAGGTTGACAAATTACACCTTGAGTATTCTCTGGTAAATAATCAAATTCAAGCCTACCTGGATATATTTTTAGAGCAACTAAATAAATCGGCTTTTGTTTTTCGAGTACCTGTTTTAAGATTACTCCTGGTACAACTTCAGATTTAGTACCTAAAATCCCGCGACGCAACAAAACTTTGCCTTGATAATAAACCACTAGCGATCGCGTTACTGTATTAGTCAACAATAAGTGAGATGCCCAGGCTAGCTCTGTTTTCACAGCTTCGGGTAAATCTTCTGCTAGTACAAAACCTTCTTCTCCAACTAGTTCTACAATATCAGGCGATCGCGGTTGAACTTGCTGCCAAATTAAACCCGTCAAAATTAACACCGCACTCAATATCACGCCCACAACATCACCACGCGATTGTGATTGAGTTAATTCCGGTGTTAACAAACGGTTAATCAACAAAAGTACAGCGCCTAGCCCACCAACAACAATGGGTAGACGCCGCAAAACTCGATTAGGATCAGGTTTATTCATTGGAATTGGGAATTGGGAATTGAGAATTGGAAATTGGGCAATCAATAGTTCTTTTTCCCTTGCTCCCCCTGCTCCCTGCTCCCTCCCTCATCTCCTCACTCCTCCCCTGGCTCAATAATTCGCTGGAAAAGATAACCAGTTCCCCGCGCTGTGAGAATCAATTCTGGGTTGCTAGGATCATCTTCTAACTTTGCCCGCAAACGTGATATATGCACATCTACTACACGGGTATCTACATGACGTTCTGGTGTATAACCCCAAACTTCCTGCAAAATTTCCGAACGAGAAAAAGCTTCTCCAGAGCGACTGACTAGCAACTCTAACAAGCTGAATTCCATACCTGTCAATCGAATCCGCTCATCGCCTTTGTAGACTTGTCGCTTATTCGTATCGATTCTAATGTTAGCGACATGGATCACCCCAGAACTAGGAATGCCAGAAGCACCGTTTTTATCTACGCGCCGCAGTACCGAGCGAATCCGGGCTTCTAGCTCTTTGGGGGAAAATGGTTTAACTACATAGTCATCAGCACCTAATTCTAAGCCAGTGATGCGATCGGCTACATCACCCAAGGCTGTTAGCATAATAATGGGGACATCTGATTCTTTTCGTAATTCTTGACATACACCATAGCCATCTAGCTTTGGCATCATTACATCTAAAACTACCAAGTCAGGATCAGTTTTGCGAAAAGTTTCTAAAGCTTCTTCCCCATCGCCAGCAGTCACTACATCGTAGCCAATCATGGAAAGGCGCGTTTCCAAAATCCGGCGAATGCTGGCTTCGTCGTCTACCACCAAGATTTTTTCTTTATGACTTTCCAAGTTTCTGAAGGCTCCTTGACTAAAAATTTACATGATTAATTTTTAATACCATAATATTAAGATATCATTCCATGAATTGATTTGGAAAAACCTCTAAATACTACTATTATTGGTTTTTAGTTTTTCCCAAGAATTAAGCAAATATTAAGAATATTTAATAAGATTTAAGAATGGCAAAGCCAAAAACATTTTTCACTTGTAATGAATGTGGAGCAGAATCGCCCCAGTGGTTTGGGAAGTGTCCAGCTTGCGGTACTTACAACTCTTTAGAAGAACAAATTTCTATTCAATCCTCAGTAGATGTACCCAGTCGGGGGGGAGTCAGTAGTTGGCAATCGGCTCAAAGCAATGGCAAATCTCACTCTAAACCAGCTAAAGCACGAGCCTCCTTAACATTTGACCAAATTACCGATCGCCAAATCGCCCGTTGGGAGTCTGGTTATGAAGAATTAGATCGGGTACTTGGTGGTGGAGTCGTCCCCGGCTCTATGGTGCTGATTGGTGGCGATCCCGGTATTGGGAAATCGACTTTATTGTTGCAAGTATCAAATCAATTAGCACAGAAATATCGCATCCTTTACGTAACTGGTGAAGAATCGGGACAGCAGGTAAAATTACGCGCCTCTCGTTTGGGAGTATCAAAACCCCTCAGTGTAGTTAATGAAGAGAAGGTAACAGTAGTAGTAGATCCTACACTACCCATAGACCCTGACAGCATAGGTGCAGATTTATATGTACTGCCAGAAACAGATTTAGAAGAAATTTTACGAGAAATAGATTCTCTAAAGCCAAATGTGGCAGTGATTGATAGTATTCAAACGGTGTTTTTTCCAGCGTTAACTTCTGCACCAGGTTCAGTGGCTCAGGTACGGGAATGTACGGCCGCACTGATGAAGGTAGCAAAGCATGAAGATGTCACCATGCTGATTGTGGGGCACGTTACCAAAGAAGGAGCGATCGCCGGGCCAAAAGTTTTAGAACATTTAGTTGATACAGTATTGTACTTTGAAGGCGATCGCTTTGCTTCCCATCGATTATTACGCACAGTGAAAAACCGCTTCGGTGCAACTCACGAAATCGGCATCTTTGAAATGGTAGCCGAGGGATTGCGAGAAGTCTCCAATCCCTCAGAGTTATTTTTAGGCAACCGTGACGATCCTGCACCTGGTACGGCAATTGTGGTTGCTTGCGAAGGTACTCGCCCCATCGTTGTTGAATTGCAAGCCCTTGTCAGTCCCACCAGCTACCCTTCCCCCCGGCGTGCTGGAACAGGGGTAGACTACAACCGCTTGGTGCAAATTCTCGCCGTCTTAGAAAAACGGGTGGGAATTCCCATGTCTAAATTGGATTCTTACGTCGCTTCTGCGGGTGGGTTGAATGTAGAAGAACCGGCGGTAGATTTGGGAATTGCGATCGCAATTGTCGCCAGTTTCCGCGATCGCATAGTCGATCCCGGTACAGTATTAATCGGTGAAGTTGGCTTAGGTGGACAAGTGCGATCGGTTTCCCAAATGGAACTGCGGTTAAAAGAAGCAGCTAAGTTGGGATTTAAACGAGCGATCGTCCCAAAAGGAACAAAATTCCCCGATTTAAATATTGAAATATTACCAGTATCTAAAGTAATAGATGCGATTATCGCCGCTATTCCCCATCAAGAATTGACAGCCGATGATTTAGAACCTGATGAAGAAGAGTAACCAATAGCCCCCTTTTTTAAGGATGTTGGGAGGATCTAAAACAGTCAAATACCAGGGTAAAATCCGAGATTTTAACACCACCCCAGAGGAAAGCCCACTATGACAACCCTCACCCAAGACTACCAAATCACTTGGGAAAAACTACCCGATGATTACAAACTCCCAGATGATCCAGTGGACAACATCAATCAACCAGCCTTAGCTGCTGCACTCACGGAAAGCCTGCAATTAGCCGGAAAAATTTCAGCCAACACCCTAACAACAACTAATTACGGCATTTGTGCCACTCTAAACAACAAAATGGTCATTAAAGCCCCTGATTGGGCTTTCATTGCCAAAATTAATGTTAGTAGAGAAGAAGTAACACGCAGCTACACACCTCAATTACAGGGTGAGATTCCCGTAATTGTAATGGAATTTATTTCCGATACACAGGAAACGGAATATTCTATCAAAGCGACATATCCCCCAGGAAAGTGGTTTTTCTACGAACGCATCTTAAAAGTGCCAAACTACATCATCTTTGAGCCAGATAGCGGCAGTATCGAAATGTATCGCTTACACAACACAGAACAGTACATTTTGCAAGAGCCTGATGAAAATCAATGCTGCTGGATAGCCGAAATGAATCTTTACCTTGGGGTATGGCAAGGTACTCGTGAAAACCGTACAGGAAAGTGGTTGCGGTGGTGGGATGAACAAGGAAACCTTTTGCCTTGGGGTTCCGAGTTAGCCCAAGAGGAACGCCAACGTGCCGAACAAGAACGCCAACGCGCTGAACGACTAGCAGCGCAATTGCGGGCGGCAGGCATTGAGCCAGAAGTGTAATGAAATGTTTTAGGAGAAATTAAAAGCCACTGCTCCCCGACTTGTCAAACAAGCCGGGGATCTTATCTTATTTCTCACAAATCATTAAGTAAGGCTGAATACCAATTGTTAGACAAGATGAGGGTTTAACAACTGCGATGTCTACGACGGGCTACGCCTACGCCATAGGTTGATTACGATTGAATACACTGCTTATTTAGGCTGCATCAGCAGCACCTTAAATCTTTCTCGACACAAGACGGAGTTTTGCGTGTGCCAAAATAAATACCAATAAAACTACGGTTTTTATCTATGGTGTGGAATCAAGGGCAGGAGTTATTTGGCGATCGCTACATAATCGAGAGAAAATGAAACTTACTTACGATCCAAGATACAACATAGCTTATATCTGTCTCCAAGAAAAAACTGCACAAGTAGAAACAATTCAAGTCAGTGAAGAAATGAGTGTAGATATTGCTCCCGATGGCACAATTTATGGTATCGAATTGCTCAATGCTAACCAGCAATTAGGCGCTGATGAACAGGGGAAATTAATTGTAGTCAATGAAGCATTAGGAGAATCTGCGGAAATTAAGTTGTTACTATAACCAAATTTTTATTATGGCTTCTTCCCCCCACTATATTCCCCAATCTGACCCGCCACTTCCTCCTTGGGAAACTTTACCAACGATGTATGATTTACCAAGTGACAACCCAGAGGAACCAGGCTTGCCAGACGATTTTCACTTTTTACAACCCTTACTTTTATACTTAACTTTTCAGCCCATTAACTGGAATCCCGAACTAGTTTACAGTGCGGCTGACCTTAATCTTTACTATGATTTACAGCATCCTTTGTGGTATAAACGCCCAGATTGGTTTGGTGTCGTAGGTGTAGGAAAATTATATAAAGGGCAGGATTTACGCTTAAGTTATGTAACTTGGCAAGAACCAGCAAATCCCTTTGTAGTTGTTGAGTTATTATCCCCAGGTACAGAAGACGAAGATTTAGGCACAAGAAGAGAAAGTGCAGCAGATAAACCTCCTAGTAAATGGGAAGTTTATGAGCGAATTTTGCGGATTCCTTACTATGTTGTTTTTAGTCGCTACACTAATGAAATTCGGGCTTTTCAGTTAGTCGGCGGTCACTATGAACCGATGAATTTGACCGATGGATACCTACTAATGCCAGAGATAGATTTAAGTTTAGGCTTATGGCAAGGTTCATTTCGAGATATTGAAAGGTTGTGGTTGAGGTGGTTCACTTTGACAGGAGAATTAATTCCCGCACCCACAGAGGAAGCCACTGCTGCAACTGAACGAGCTATTATTGCTGAACAAGAAGCTACAGAAGCTAGACAAGAAGCTACAGAAGCTAAACAAGAAGTTGCTCAAGCTAAACGAAAAGCAGAACAATTAGCAGAGCGTTTACGTCAGTTAGGTGTGAATCCTGATGAATTAGATGAATTATTGTAACTTTAGGAGTATTTTCCTATACGCAGCAGAATTTTCTGCTTTTGAGTAATCACCCGTATTGAAAGTTTTGATAGCTGAGACCTAAGTAGCTATCAAATAACAGTATTGGCTTCCATAAAAATTAATTTTTGAGAGCGATCGCACATTCAGCACTTGAAATACATATAATATTTACCTTCGGCAAGTATATGGCAACCTAGTTTTCTGAAAAATCATGATGTCATGCTATATCCTTACTGTTCCCCAAATCAGTGCCAATTGCGTTACTAGGCGTAAGATGCGGTTCATTTGTGAATCCAAAAGGTGATGTTCTGAACACTTGCAGATATTACCGCATACAGTGATTCTGTTCTGGCTGCTAAAATACGTAAGTATGGGTAGTATGATCGGACTATTCAGATACAAGTTGTCTATTTGATCACACAACGCCCTCAAAAGATTGTAGAAAAGTGTATTTCCTTGTGTTGATAGTGGTGCTAACCTCAATTTTAAGGATGTTATCAGCCTTTATCTGCTAGAGTTTCTGACTTTCAGCAAACTAGATAATCTATCAACAATAAAATCGCTAGGAGTGCGATGAGATGTCACAGTCCCCCCATACCACAAGACCAGAAATAGCTGCTGGAACTCTAATCGATAACCGCTATATTATCCAAAAACTTCTGGGACAGGGAGGATTGGGACGAACTTACTTGGCGTTTGACACTCGGCGTTTTAATGAAGCTTGTGTTCTCAAAGAGTTTGCACCCATTGGCACAGGTGAAAGTGGACTAGAACAATATCGCAATTTATTTAAAAGAGAAGCAAAAATTCTTCATCAATTGCAGCATCCTCAAATTCCCAAGTTTTTGGCTTGCTTTGAAGGGGATGGTCGGTTATTTCTGGTACAAGAGTATGTTGATGGAAAAACATACTCTAGGCTATTGGGAGAACTTCAACGTCAAGGAAGAAATTTTTCTGAAGACGAGGTTATCCAGTGGCTAAAAAATCTGCTGCCTGTTTTGGAATATGTCCACCAGCACAACATTATCCATCGAGATATTTCTCCTGACAACATCATGTTACCTGATGGCAAAGAGATGCCTGTGCTGATTGATTTCGGTGTTGGTAAACAAATTGCTGACATGAACGAGGCGAAAAGTTCTAACCATCAGGTAACGTTTGTTGGCAAAATGTCCCTTGTAGGGAAAGTAGGATATGCTCCCCGCGAACAGATTAGCTTGGGTTTATGCTCGCCTTCTAGTGACCTTTATGCTTTGGGTGTAACAGCTATTGTACTGCTTACAGGTAGAGATCCATCTTTACTAATGGATCAATACTCGCTTGAATGGAACTGGCGTTCTTATACTTATGTTACTGATGAGTTCGCTCAAATACTTGATTATATGTTGGCAGACAGACCTAACAAGCGATACCAAACAGCTAGGGAAGTTATTAGAGATTTAGAGCGGATTGGAGAACCAGAACAAGTAGCGATATTTCCTCCGATAATACCTGATGATTTGCCTGCCACAATATTTAATCCTGAGTTTCAGGCTATGTCGGCAATATCACAGTCATATAACCAACCTGTAGAAAGAATTTTTAGTTCGCCTGTACCTATTAGTCCACAAACTACGCCAATTGAACAACCTTCGCTTCAACCAGCGTTTATCAAACATTGTCAGCAACAGTTAGCTTACCACATTGGGCCTATGGCAAATCTGATCATCGAAGAAATATTATCTGAAAACCCCTACATTCCACCCAACGAATTTGTTGAACTTATAGCAAGAGAAATTCCTAATTTTCAAGCAGCTTTTGAATTCAAAAAAAGCTTATTATCATAAATATTTGGAATCCTGTTAATTTAGAAATAATATTGAAGAAGAATTCAGAAGTCAGAATTCAGGAGTCAGAATGAATAAGTGGGGGATTCAGACCCACCACTCGATTCTTGCACCACTAAATCAGAGATTTAGTGGGGGACTTAAACCCTTCTATTCATCCGCCACTCGCTTAACCTTCTTCTGAATTCTGGCTCCTGACTCCTGAATTCTGTTCGTTAAATTGTTTAAGAGCATCCCGAATATGCATAAACATAAACTGCCATTGCAAGCTTCATGAAATAGAGCGAAGCAATCACAAAGTCTAGATACTGCGATTGCTTCATTCCGCTCCGCTTCACTCGCAATGACAATCTATCATTGGAGTAAACTTTCAAAATCGAGATGCTCCCAAGTGTTTAATTTTGGGGGTTTAAGTTAATAACAACTCAACGCAGTCACAAAAATGGCTGTGTCTAAATCTTTGCTATAAAACTTAATTACGAATTATGTAAAGCCTGTGGCATAGCTTTGCTTAGAGCGTAGCTGTAGCAATTTTGCTAGCGTCAAACCAATTAAAAATTAAAAATGTAAAATTAAAAATTGCAATTCTTTTGGGTCTTGAACCCGCTACTGATTGTAGACCACTAAAATATGCGGATTTAGTGGTAGCTCAGTACCCAAAATTAATTAAAAATTATTTTTTCAATTTTTAATCTTTAATCTTTAATTACAACTGGTCATTACGAATTATTTTAATCCCCTATACCTCCCTGAGTGCGTTTGATTCTTTTCATCGCCATTTCTAAACTTAACTGCATCCGTTTAAATGCTTTAGCTAAATTACCAATTTCATCATTGGACATTTGCTCAAATTCAACTTCCATGTGTCCTGTACTAACTTCTTCAGCTATGCGAGTCATCCGTTTGAGAGGTCTAACAACCTGTCGATTCAAGAACAAGTTGACTAACAAGATCGTTGCTATAAAAATACTTGATACAATTAGGATAATTACTAAAGAAGACTGATTGGCTTTGCTAATTACATTACTCGCTGGTACTGATACAATCTGAGCGCCAACAATCTCATTCAGTTTCCACCCAAATCCATTAGCTGTACCATAAAGATTAATCATACTTTGAGGAGCAGCTTCTGGTACACTATGACACTTCAGACAGCTTTCTTCAGAAACTGATAAAGGACGAGCAATATAAAAGATATCTCCACTAGGAATTGAGCGAAATCCAGTCACTTGTTTAAGGTCTGATTTTTTTCTGAACCTTTCTACAATTTCCGCTTCAAAAGCGTCAGCTTTATCCCGCAGATTTGTGGGATTGAGGGTTGCTTCTTTATAAAAGAAATCACGGTAGTCTGGTGTTTTCCGTAAAATCTCAAATACCTCCCGTGCTGAGTATCCAGGTACGGTTTGCGGCAAAAACTCAGTATCTAATTTATCAATTAGCTCTGGATTGACTTGAGTACTGGTGTAATTACGAACTGAACTCATTGTTTGAATGAGGATGAGACCAGTTGAGCTAATATCTTGTTTAGCATTCTCCCTAAGCAGAGAAGAAAGAGCAAATCCACTCAAGCTCAAACCGAATGTCAAAATTACCAGTAACAAGATTGTAAACTTTTGTTTCAGGTTTAAATTCTTTAGCATAATTACAGATTACCTACAAGTCAATTTATTATGAACAAATATAGCGAAAATCATTGTTTCCTCTACTATTATCAGTTAATTCTCATCTTTAGGTATAAAGGTATCGTTTAGCTAAAACTATTAAGGTATACACAACTTTATACTATTAGTAATTATTGAGGTTAATGAAAATGTTCTCTAAGTAACTCAGTTTAAAAAGCTACAACAGCCATTCAAATGGAATTCCTAAAAATTCGTGTTGGCTGTTTTAATACCGTGCCAAAATAAATACCAGCAATTGTCAAATATTACTAATGGTGTGGAATGCAGGAAAGTCTTTATTCGGGGGACGCTACATTATCGAAAGCCGACTAGGTGAAGGCGGAATTGGCATTACTTATCTTGCCAGAAATCAACGGAATCAACTGCGAGTGATTAAAACCCTCAAAGAAGAAATCCTGAACCACCCCGCTTGGATACTCCACCGAAACAAGTTACGGCAAGACTTCCGTGATGAAGCAGTTAGGCTGGCTGTATGTCATCATCCCCATATAGTAGAAATAGAAACCATCTTCGATGATGGAAATTTGCCTTGCATGGTGATGGAGTACATCGAAGGCGAAGACTTAGGACAGTACCTAAGAAGGGTTGGGGTGTTATCAGAAGCAGAAGCGCTGCTATACATTAGACAAATTGGCGGTGCTTTGACACTAATCCATTCTAAAGGATTGCTGCATCGGGATCTTAAGCCACGCAACATTATGATCCGCATTAATAAACCAGAAGCAGTGCTGATAGACTTTGGCATCGCTAGAGAATTTATTCCCAATGTAATCCAAAGACATACAGTGTATCGTACTCCTGGTTTTGCCCCACCTGAGCAGTATGAATCGGAAGCACCACGAGGAGAATACATTGATATCTATGCTTTAGCCGCTACCCTGTATAATTTGCTTACCGCAGTGATTCCGACGAGCGCAGATGATAGACGACACAATGTTAATTTAGAACCACCACAATATTTTAATCCCAACATCAGCAACAGGGTAAATCAAGCTATTATGTGCGGCATGGATTTGGAGTCAACTTATCGTCCCCAGTCTGTGCAGGAGTGGTTAGATCTATTGGGTACTGATACTGGGGGAAATGTAGCGCCAGCACCATCTAACCTAGTAATAACGCCTAGAGTAAAATTACCTCCACCTGTTGTATTAGATCAGCAAAATTGGCAATGCGTACAGACCCTCAGAGGTCATTCTAGTATGGTTCAGGCGATCGCCATTAGCCCAGACGGACAATTTATTGCTAGTGGCAGTAATGACCATACTATTAAACTTTGGCAACTGGGTACTGGCAAGCTAGTGCGTCAACTGGGTCGTTGGTCTTCTGGTCATTCTAATATGGTTCATTCCGTCGCTTTTAGCCCAATCTCAGTAAAGCTTTCTTATCAAGGAGAGTCAGGCAAATCTGCGGGAATCGCAGATTTGAACTTGGGAATCTTGGCTAGCGGTAGTTGGGATAATACGATCAAATTGTGGGATGTAAACACAGGGAAAGAAATTCGCACTCTCACAGGTCATAGCAACTGGGTGAATTCTGTTGCCTTTAGTCCAGATGGCAAGTTTCTCGTTAGCGCCAGTGCTGACTGGAAAATTAAACTCTGGCAGGTACAGGCTGGTATAGAAATCCAAAGTCTCACAGGTCATTTTGACTCTGTTTCCTCAGTAGCTTACTCTCCGAGAATGGCTGTAACAAATAGCCAGGATAAACAACTGGTAGCTAGTGGTAGTAATGACTACACTATCAAACTGTGGCAAGTATACACAGGCAGAAACATCGCTACATTACTGGGTCATTCATTCTTCGTCAACTGTATCGCCTTCAGTCATGATGGGGAAATTATCGCTAGTGGTAGCGGTGACAACACAATTAAATTGTGGCATGTAAATACAGGCAGAGAAATTCGCACTCTTACAGGTCATTCTGATTCAGTTTGGTCAGTTGCCTTTAGCCAGGATAGACAATTTCTCGCTAGTGGCAGTTGGGACAACACTATCAAGCTGTGGCATTTACACAGTGGTACAGAAATCAGCACACTTATCGGACATTCCAGCTATGTTCGATGCGTCGCCTTTAGTCCCGATGGCCAGACCCTAGTTAGCGGTAGTGATGACGATACTATCAAGATTTGGCGACGGGGGTAAGAAATAATTCGTAATTCGTAGTTCGTAATTCGTAGTTCGTAGTATTTTTGCTGAGTCTGGTTCGATAGGTTTAAACCTACAGATAGAAATGCGATCGCTCAAAGCTTGTCACAATAATGACGACAACCGTTATTTTTGGACAAGAATTAATATTATGGGCTTTGGTATAGGTGATTTATTCTGGATTTTTCTCCTTCTGACTACTTTGCAACCCCTTTGGCAAAAACGTCAGGTAGAATATCGGCGCTTGCGTGCTTTACAACAATTCCAGCAGGAACGCAAAAGTCGGGTGATTTTGCTCATTCACCGCCAAGAGTCTATTAGTTTCCTGGGAATTCCCTTGTCTCGCTACATTACTATTGAAGACTCAGAACAAATATTGCGAGCAATTCGCCTCACACCACCAGATGTGCCGATTGACTTAATTTTGCACACTCCTGGGGGTTTGGTTTTGGCG
This sequence comes from Nostoc sp. UHCC 0252, assembly GCF_034931145.1. Classification (NCBI taxonomy): domain Bacteria; kingdom Bacillati; phylum Cyanobacteriota; class Cyanophyceae; order Nostocales; family Nostocaceae; genus Nostoc; species Nostoc sp. UHCC 0252. The sequence continues at coordinate 115,813 of NZ_JAYGHE010000012.1, forward strand.
ACGGAACAAATCGCCAGAGCATTAATTCGCCACCAAGCAAAAGTTACAGTCTTTGTACCCCACTATGCCATGAGCGGCGGTACAATGCTTGCGATCGCCTCTGATGAAATTATTATGGATGCTAACGCTGTTTTGGGGCCAGTTGATCCCCAATTGGGTAACTACCCAGCAGCAAGTATCCTGAAAGTAGTTGAAGACAAACCTATTGGTGAGATTGATGACCAAACTCTCATTATGGCTGATCTCTCACGCAAAGCAATACAGCAGGTACAGAGGTTTGTAAGGACTCTGCTCAAAGACAGTATACCCAAACAAAAAGTTTTGCCAGAAAATATCGAGTCGATTATCGAAGCCTTAACAACCGGGCGCGTCACCCACGATTATCCCATAACTATTGAAGAAGCAACAGAAATGGGGCTGCCCGTAACTGTCGGACTGCCCCATTCTATTTATGATCTCATGGATTTGTACCCACAGCCACAAGGAGGCCGACCCAGCGTCCAGTACATTCCTATGCCTTACAATGAACCCCGCCCAATTCTACCTATACCCAAGGGTAGACCCTTAGAAGAACCAAATCAGATGACTTAAGAAGCTTTGAGGTAGAAGTTTTTGGTGGCGACTAGGGTGTAG
>NZ_JAYGHE010000012.1:116565-131350 GCF_034931145.1 Nostoc sp. UHCC 0252
GGTGTAGCTCCCGGTGTTGGTGTAGCTCCCGGTGTTGGTGTAGCTCCCGGTGTTGGTGTAGCTCCCGGTGTTGGTGTAGCTCCCGGTGTTGGTGTAGTTCCCGGTGTTGGTGTAGCTCTCGGTGTTGGCGTAGCTCTCGGCGTTGGCGTAGCTCTCGGCGTTGGTGTAGCTCCCGGTGTTGGTGTTGGCTGACTGAAGACTGTTTTTGCTTCTTCATTCAGCTTTTGACGGAGTGCTAAATTAGCAATTCCAGTTTCTGACAACTGATATTTCTTCTGATACTCCTTCACCAATGCTTCCGTGCGGGAATCGTAAAAACGATCGCGCGCGAGGGGGGGATTTGGCTTTACCACTGCATTCAAATTTGCTTCCAAAATCCGAACAATGTTAGCAGCAAAATCCTGGGTTTTTGGCCCTGCTATCCCATCAACTGGCTTTAGTCTGTAACCTGTCTGAAATTCACGAATTGCCTTTCTAGTTTCTTCATCGGTCAAAGGGCTATTTGTGACCTTGACGTTATAGCCTAATCCTCGCAACACAGAACGGAATTGCTCGGGCGTATAGCTACCTTGAGGGGCTGCTAAACCTGTGTCTGCAATTACCACACTAGCACTTATCAGGCAAGTAACAGCAAAGGTTGCGCTTGATTTTCCAAACCCACACCACATATTTAAAACTCCTTTGGATCAAATCAGCAGGATTATAAATGTTAACAGCTGCATTTTAAGTTTGTTTAATAACTTTTTTTGCAGTTTTTTAATGATTTTTGAATAAATTGTGATTTATTTTTGCTAAAGTTGACAACGCATTAAAAGCAATTTATGCCATCCATCAAAAGAAATATATTTTTTGGGTAGAGATGCGGCGGTTATCATTGGAATCAAATATATTCTTTGAACATTAAATTAGAGGAGAAATGCACATATATGCATTAGTGTCAACTTAAGCCTCGGCAAAGGTTATTCGCGGCTATACAAACCAAGTCCCTTGGACTGGGTTAAGAAAAAATTAACGATATTCCAAACATCCAAAAGATGTATATTATATGACAAAAAATGAAAGACAAAAAATTTTCTAAGCGGCGTAATCTTTGGTTTGAAAGATTTATGGCAATTACTGCCACAGCAAATTTAGGTTTAGTTGCGTTTGATTTAAGTTACGTACCTTGGCGAGATTTTTACTTAAGAAAACTTCCCCAAGTTATTCAAATTTATGACCCAATAAAAGGTATTGAACCCCACCGAGATACAAAAAGTTATTTAGAAACAATAGACGCATTAGAAAAACAAGTCAGGCAAACAGGGTTAGAGTCTTCTCAGGTAAATAGCAGGCTAATACAAATAAGTCGTCTTAGCAGCGAGATGATTGACAGTAACCCGTTTGCGGGAGTCAATAAGAGTGGCACTCTGGAAAAAATCAAAAAGCGGATGCGATCGCACATCGGTAATGAATCTGCAAAACAGTCCTTTGCTACTTTTTGGAGTCAGCCTTACTTATCACAAAAGGGCTGGGATCAAGAAATTAAATTTTTTAACGAAAGCATCCGCCCTTTAATTGCCACTAACTACTTCCGCCAAATCGGTGAAAATGGCGAATTTGTTGATAATTTCTGGAAAATTGACTTACCCTTTGTGATTTTATTTGGTGTCGAATTGTTAGGGCGGACATTATTCATTAAACGCCGACATCCAGGCTTAAGCTGGTTTGAAGCAATATTGTGGCGTTGGTATGACCTACTTTTACTACTACCATTTTGGCGGTGGTTACGAATTTTACCTGTATTAGTCCGCCTCGATAAAGCGCAGTTATTGAATCTCCATCCAGTGCGAAAGCAAATTCATCAGGGGATTGTCGCTAATTTTGCTGAAGAACTCACAGAAGTAGTAGTGGTGCGGGTAATTAACCAGGTTCAGGGTTCAATTCAGCGAGGTGAATTTACGCGCTGGCTCTCACAACAAGAAACTTTACGTCCCTACATAGATATTAATAATGTGAATGAAGTGGAAGCGATCGCAAGTCTTCTGGTAAAAACCATTGTCTACCAAGTGCTACCCGAAATTCAACCTGCGATCGTTGCCATTTTGCGCCACAACATCGAAACCGTCTTCCATCAAGTTCCCGTCTACCGCAACCTCCAGAATCTTCCTGGTGTGGGACAGGCTCAAACCCAGTTAGGCGAACAACTTGCGACGCAAATCACAACTAACCTTTACAAAACTTTAGTTAGCGCCGTTGAAGATCCTGTTGGCGCAAAACTCACGAGTCAACTAGTACAAAAGTTTAGCGAAGCCTTGGGATCTGAAATCAAGGAAAAACACGTACTTTCCGAAATTCAGAGTTTACTTTTTGACTTCTTAGAAGAAATCAAAATCAACTACGTCCAGCGTTTGTCTCAAGAAGACATAGATCAAATTATCGAGCAAACCAGGCAGCTACGAACACAAGCCTCCGTTCCAGCAGTCATTAAGAAAAGCACCACTCTCCCAAAAATACGGGAAGGCTAGAGAATGCAGGGGGCAAGGAGCAGAGGGAAAGAGATATATTTATTCTCCCTCTTGTCCCCTTGTCCCCTTGTCCCCCTGCCCCCTGCCTCTTGTCCCCAATGCCCCATCCCCTATACTCGACTATCCATTAAATGCGCTAAACTCGAATGAGGGCGAACCATCATTGGTTCGTCACAAGACTTCTTGGAAGATATACCTATCGCAGGAAGTGGGTCAGTGCCCACTTTTTTTATTGAATTCTCACATGGCTCATCCTTTAGTTCCACAAATTATTGATTTGGCGACACCAGTAGCAGAAGAACTGGGATTGGAAGTGGTTGGCGTGGTTTTTCACACTCACCAAAGTCCACCAGTGTTGCGGGTAGATATTCGCAATCCTCAGCAAGACACCGGATTGAATGATTGTGAGAGGATGAGTCGTGCTTTAGAAGCCTCCTTAGATGCTGCGGAAATCGTTCCAGATGCCTACGTCTTGGAAGTGTCGAGTCCTGGTATTTCGCGGCAACTGGTAACAGACAGGGAGTTTATTTCCTTTAAAGGATTTCCTGTCATTATCTCCACTTCGCCACCCTACGAGGGACAACAAGAGTGGATTGGTCAGTTGGTTCGCCGGGATGAGACAACACTTTACTTAAACCAAAAAGGTCGTGTAGTCGAAATTCCCCGCTCCCTAATTACGAAGGTGCAGCTAGACGAGCGCCCATAAACAAAGGGCTAGGGCTTCGGAGTTAGAGACAAGAGCAGCTTGGCTAGAGGCTAGAAGCTAAGGGCTAGAGATTATGGACTAAGGGCTAGAGGTTAGGGATTAGTGAAAAGCTATTCTCTAATCCCTGGCTCTAATGCTTAGTTTTCAGTCCCCAGTCCCCACTCCCGACTCCCGACTCCCTAATTTTTAAAGGAGATTGCTTATGTCAATGGTTACTTTACCTGGATTAAAAGAATTAATTGAAAGTATAAGTCGTGAGCGGAATTTACCCCGTCTTGCAGTTCAATCAGCTATTAGAGAAGCACTACTCAAAGGTTACGAACGCTATCGTCGTGCCCAAAATTTAGAGCGCAAACAGTTTGACGAAGATTATTTTGAGAATTTTGAAGTAGAACTAGATATTGACGGAGAAGGATTTCGCGTTCTTTCTACCAAAACTATTGTTGAAGAAGTAAATAACACAGACCATCAGATTTCCCTAGATGAAGTTCAACAAGTAGCTCCTGAAGCGCAGTTAGGAGACTCTGTTGTACTGGATGTCACCCCCGACCAAGGAGAATTTGGTCGGATGGCGGCAATGCAAACCAAGCAAGTGTTAGCGCAAAAATTACGGGATCAACAGCGCCAGATGGTGCAAGAAGAGTTCCAAGATTTAGAAGGAACTGTTTTGCAAGCAAGAGTCCTACGGTTTGAGCGGCAATCTGTGGTTTTGGCAGTTAGCAGTGGTTTTGGTCAGCCAGAAGTAGAAGCCGAATTACCAAAGCGGGAACAGTTGCCTAACGATAATTATCGGGCAAATGCCACCTTCAAGGTATATCTGAAAAAAGTCTCTCAAGGTCAGCAACGTGGGCCACAGTTACTTGTGTCTCGTGCAGACGCTGGTTTGGTAGTTTATCTATTTGCCAACGAAGTCCCAGAAATCGAAGATGAAGTGGTACGGATTGTTGCCGTAGCGAGGGAGGCAAACCCCCCCTCCCGTTATGTCGGCCCCCGGACTAAAATAGCAGTAGATACCCTTGATCGTGATGTAGACCCTGTTGGTGCTTGTATCGGAGCCAGGGGATCGCGAATTCAGGTAGTAGTCAACGAATTACGCGGTGAAAAAATAGATGTAATTCGTTGGTCGCCAGACCCAGCAACATACATCGCTAATGCTTTAAGTCCAGCACGGGTGGATGAAGTACGCCTCATGGATCCAGAATCCCGCCAAACTCACGTACTCGTAGCTGAAGATCAGCTTAGTTTGGCCATTGGGAAAGAAGGGCAAAACGTCCGTTTGGCAGCCCGCCTGACTGGTTGGAAAATAGACATCAAAGATAAAGCTAAATATGACTATGCAGGAGAGGATGAAAAATTTGCGGCTGTAAGAGCAAAATATCAGGCAGAGGAAGATGATCTTGATTTTGAGGAAGAATTAGAAGATGAAAACCAGGACGAACTAGAAGAGGAGGATACTTTTGACAGTAACGATGACGAGTAATTGCTCAATCTTGTAAAGTTTTGATAATGTTGATTGTAGTCCGCGTCCCGAAGAGTATTTTCTGAAAGACGGCTTGGTATAAGTAAAAAATAGTAAAAAAAACTTATTTTTACACCCATAATGCTGGACTGAAATCGCAGAGAACTGATGAAACCAAATTATCGGCGCTGTATTAGTTGCCGAAAAGTAGGCTCCAAAGATGAGTTTTGGCGGATTGTCCGCGTCTTTCCATCGGGAAAGGTACAATTGGATCAGGGCATGGGGCGTTCCGCCTATATTTGTCCAAAAACGAGTTGCTTACAAGCGGCTCAAAAAAAAAATCGACTAGGGCGATCGCTACATGCATCAGTGCCAGAAACACTGTACCAAAGCTTGTCGCAACGTCTAGCTAGCAGCAATACCCAAAACCAAATTTAATTGGAACAACTTTTTGACATGATCACCAAAGGAATTGTGCGAAAGCCGAAGTCGTGCTTTTATCACACCCTCTGTTGAATGTTAAGGTTAGTGCCAAAATAGTAAATGGGTGTAAAAAGCATTCGACTCTCCAATAATTAAGAGAGGCGAGGCAACATTCCCAGAATCAAGATGTAATCGATTGTGTTGTGGAAGATTCAGAATCAACAAAACAAGAAACTACAAAATGGCAACCTGGTAGCGCTCAGGCGCAGTTCGGCGTCAGGGGTTCCTATAAAAATCTTTTATTTAAAAAATTTTTATGGGTGTCCCTCAACCATCATTACTGGTGGGGATGCCATTATTAAACCGAAACATCTCTCTTTCCTGATTGGAGGCACCGGCAAAAACTGAACGGCAGTCTAAAAACAGTAATCCAAGGATGGAGATGTCGCAAACCAGGCAACCATCCGCTAAAACTGTAAATTAAAGGGGAAGAGTGGATGAACAACGGCAAAGTTAGAATCTATGAATTATCAAAGGAATTGAATTTGGATAACAAAGAGCTATTAGCAATTTGCGAGCAGCTCGACATCTCGGTCAAAAGCCATAGCAGCACGATTTCAGAATCCGAGGCAGAAAACATCCGGGCGGCAGCAGAAAAGCTTGCAACTACGAATGTGTCAGCCAAAAAGGAACTAGGTACAACCAGCCATAAGCCAAATTCACCACCAAACGGCGGACGTAACCGACCTGCTGCACCCCACAAACAGCAAATTTTGGAAATACGCAAACCCAAAATATTGAGAAATACTACCTCCAACGCCCCAGAGGCGTCAGTTGCCAACAATACCCAAGCTGCCTTGTCTGAAGCTAATCCTCCCTCACCTCCACGGCCTTTTGCTACACCAGTCTCACCCATGAAGCCGGCGGCACCAACTAGACCTGTGCCCCGGACTCAATCGGAGACTCAAGAGCAACCTCCTGTTACCGACCTGGAAGAAACGCCTAATCAAAATCAGGCACCGGAAAAAGTAGCATCCCAAAAAGCGGAAAAAATAGTTACACCCAGGCCAAAATCGGAAAAACCTCAAAGACCGCAATTAGTTGCCCCTCCGTCAAGACCGGCAGCAGAAGTTGCCCAGGTTCAAGATGAGCAGGTATCTCAGGCAGATAAACCAATTCTCAAACGCGACCAAAAGCTACGACCCGTTGAAGGCGATCGCGAGCAAATTAAGCCGAGAGTTGCGAAACTGCCAACTGACCAGTCTCCACAATCTGCACCACAAAGACAGGCTCGGCCCACCCCTGCACCTACCAGACCAGAGCAGAGGGGCAATAGACCATCTGCACCATCGCAACTAGGAGATGGGCAAAGACCCAGGCCAGCGCGTCCTGGTGAATCTGTAGCAGCAATGCCGATCGCTACTCCACCCAGACAAATGTCAGGAATAGCGGGCAAATCTCAAGGACTGGGTGATGAGCCAGTCGTAGCACCCGATCTCCTCGATTTGAAACGCCCAAGTCCGCCTCGCCCGACCAAAGGCGGCAAAAAGTGGGTAGAAGAGGAAATAATCGACGAAGTTAAAGAGAAGGCTAAAGCAGGCGTTAAAGGCAAGCGGATCAAGCCGATTTTGGATGATGAATTTGAAGAAGATTTGCTGGATGATGACGATATCGACTCACCAGCTACCGTCCAAGTCAGCCTTTCCATTGCCCGTCCTCCCAAGCCAAAAGCTACTCGACCTGTACAGATGCCAGGTGCAAGCCTTGCTAGCGCCCCAACTGCTAGAGGAAGTAGAAAACCTGGTTCTAAATCTGGTTCTGGCCGTGACCATCACAATAACCGTCGCCAACAAGAAGCTGATCCAAAGCGCGATCGTCCCGAAAAGGTAACGATCACAGGCCCGTTGACTGTGCAAGAGTTATCTGACGTTTTAGCCGTTCCCGATACAGAGATTGTAAAAATCCTGTTCCTCAAAGGCATGGCGGTGAGTATCACCCAAAATCTAGATATTCCCACAATTACCCTGGTAGGAAAAGAACTAGAAATAGAAGTTGAAACCGTCGAGCGAGAAGCAGAAGCTCGGAAAATTACCGAAATGGTCGGCGCAGAAGACTTGGAATACCTCCACCGCCGTCCGCCAGTCGTGACAATTATGGGTCACGTAGACCACGGTAAAACAACCCTGCTCGACTCAATTCGCAAAACCAAAGTGGCTGCTGGTGAAGCCGGTGGTATCACTCAACACATCGGTGCATACCATGTGGATATAGAACATGAGGGCAAACCACAGCAGATAGTCTTCCTGGATACTCCTGGTCACGAAGCCTTTACAGCGATGCGGGCTAGAGGAGCTAGGGTAACAGACATTGCTGTGTTGGTAGTCGCTGCTGATGATGGTGTCCGTCCCCAAACCGTTGAAGCCATTAGCCACGCCCAAGCAGCCGGAGTGCCAATTGTTGTTGCAATCAACAAAATTGACAAAGAAGGGGCACAGGCAGAGCGGGTGAAACAAGAACTCACTCAGTATGGTCTGACGGCAGAAGACTGGGGTGGTGAAACAATCATGGTTCCTGTGAGCGCCATCAGAGGTGAAAATCTAGATACGCTCTTAGAGATGATTCTGCTAGTAGCAGAGGTTGCAGAACTATCTGCCAACCCAGATCGGACTGCGAAAGGAACTGTAATTGAAGCACATCTGGATAAAGCCAAGGGAGCAGTTGCTACCCTGCTAATTCAGAATGGCACCCTGCACGTGGGAGATATCCTAGTAGCTGGCTCGGCCTTCGGTAAAGTTCGGGCGATGGTGGATGACAGAGGCAAGAGAGTAGACATTGCTTCTCCTTCCTTTGCTGTCGAGGTGCTGGGTTTAAGTGATGTGCCAGCAGCAGGCGACGAGTTCGAGGTCTTCCAGAACGAAAAAGAAGCTAGAACACTCGCTAGCGATCGCGCCGATAGACAACGCCTGTCCCGCCTGTTACAAGGTCGTGTTACCCTTACAACCTTGTCGGCTCAAGCACAAGAAGGCGAGTTGAAAGAACTCAACTTGATCTTGAAGGGAGACGTACAAGGTTCTGTAGAAGCCATTGTGGGAGCGCTCAAGCAAATCCCGCAAAACGAAGTCCAAATTCGGATGCTCTTGGCGACTGCTGGGGAAATCACCGAGACAGATATCGACTTAGCAGCTGCCAGTAACGCTGTAATTATCGGCTTCAATACCACCTTTGCCAGTGGCGCTAGACAAGCCGCCGATGAAGCAGGTGTAGATGTCCGAGAATACAACGTGATCTACAAACTCCTAGAAGATATCCAAGATGCCTTGGAAGGTCTTTTGGAACCAGAGTTGGTGGAAGAACCCTTGGGTCAAACCGAAGTTCGTGCCGTCTTCCCAGTCGGTCGCGGTGCTGTTGCCGGTTGCTACGTTCAATCTGGCAAGCTAGTTCGCAACTGCAAAGTCAGAGTGCGACGCGGCGGTAAGGTGATCTTTGAAGGTGTCCTTGACTCCCTAAAACGGATGAAAGAAGATAGCCGTGAGGTCAACGCCGGTTATGAATGCGGTGTCGGCATCGATAAATTCAATGATTGGGTTGAAGGTGACATCATCGAATCCTATCAGATGGTTACGAAGCGCCGCACTCTCACCTTAACGAGATAGTGTTAAGGGTAAAATGGTTAGAAGTTAGGAGTAATAAATTAGGAGTTAGGAGTTAAAGGCTGCTAACTCCTAACTCCTAACTCTTAACTCACAACTTTTTATAATATGCATTCATTTCGCTCTGAACCTATTTTATGGATTCACGTCGCTGGATTAGCGACGTTGCCTATTTTTTTAGTCCTCTGCTTATTCTTTTTGTCTGTAGGGGAGCCGTTTTTGCCAGTGTGGATGGAGCTATCTTTAGTTGCTGCAATTGGTATTCTCCCCCTGCTATGGATGCAATTACGTCGCCCTTTTTATATATTTGCTCTTTTAGGAATAGCCCTCAAGCCAGAAAATCTGACTGAACGGCAGCGAAAAATTCTCTGTTTAATTAATACAAAGTTAAATCGTATCCTGGCATTAGTGGCAGCAGTATTATCGGTTTGGGTGCTGTGGCAGCTTTACCAAATTGCCCCATTAGTAGCAAATTCAGCAAAATTTCTTCCCCAATGGCGCAGCGTTGCACTAGTGCTTGCAGGGTTAGCTTTTTTAGGTAGTAATCTATTTTTACAAATACCTGTGAGTGTAATGCGAGTTTTAGTGACTAATGACACAGAATTCGCTGGCATAGAGCCATTATCTTTAGAAAAGATTAAGCAAGATTTTACTATTTTAGGGGTGCGGGTTAATCAAATCGTTCCTCGATTATTGCAATCCTTGTTTAGGATTAATACAGATTCATAACAGCCCTGAAAGTAATATTATTTACTTTAAAAGGCTAGAAATAAGCAGTAGGGAAAGTAGGAAAGGCAGGGGAGGCAGGGGAAGCAGGGGGAGAAGAAGTATTAATTATTGCCCAATTCCCAATTCCCAACGCCCCATTCCCAATTCCCAATTCCCCTTGAAGTTAAAACAAAGGAATGAGGAACTATGGCTCAAATTCCAGCTTCTAGCGATCGCCAATTTTCTGCTGACACTGAAATTTGGTATGGACTCAAATGTGCGATCTCCACTAGTTCCGGTTTTCAACGCTGGCAACTAGAACGTGATACTCAATTACACGGAATTCGTTTGGAACAGCAGGTACAAAGGTATTTAAGAGAAACTTTAGAAACTTTAGCTTACTAAAAATTAAGCAAATCTTGTAAGTTTGTTTGCAAACGACGAAGTTGACGGTATGCACTCTCCAAGCGTTTGCCATCAACTTCCACTTCATTGGTGGGATAGTTTTCAATAATTTCAATTAGCGATACCTGCCCGTCTTGACTTGCAGAAAGTACCAAAGCAGATCGCAAAGCTTGTCTGTCTGCTGTCCGAGACGGTGTATAAATAACTTGACTAATTTGATCCAAAATAATATTACCAATCCGGCTATTCAGAACTCGATCTAAAAATATCAAGTTTACCTTTACTGGCTCCGTTAAATACTGACGGATAGCTTTGGGGTCTTGTCGCGCCAAAGCAAAATTAACTCGTAGTGAACGTGAAAGTTCACCTGTTTCGGCAAAGTTGGATAGCTCCTCTACAGAAAGCGATTCACGCAAAATACCATAGTTTAGCACTACTCGTTCTGCACCAAAGGCAGGAGTGGATAAAAGTAGAAGACAAGTACTACTGAATAAAACTAAGGCACGACGCAGCCCCAAAAATTTAAAACGCATTTCTCCCGATTTTAAATAGCTTTGATATTACTGTAATGATATTCCAGTAATATTATTTACAGCATCTAGCTTTAGGTAATAAAAAAAAATAAATTATTCAATAGTTGTAATAAAGGCAGGATGAACGCTTAGACAAGCAGCGAGAGACTTGTCGATAAGCGATCGCCTCATCTGGAAAGTCCCTAGTACAGATCGGCGGAAATAAACCTACCATTTCATTACCATTACAGCCAGAAAGCCCAAAATTAAAGCAGGCGTGACTTTTGAATTTTGACTTTCACGTTGCGGTACTAGTATAGCTTGAGCTTGCTGAAAATCCAGATACCATCTCAATTAACAAGACTTGGGGCAAAATCCCATTGTTACAAGGAGACAAACTTCGGCTAGAGTGTACTAATAGAATTTTCTGAATAAAAGAATATAACTAATGTATAAGTTCTGTAATCTATCTAAGGAATTTAGCTGAATCAGCACTAATCATCCAGTATAGTTTTGCATGGGTTTTACAGCAGCTACAAGGCTGCTTGCTACCTTCAACCTTGTTTGACCATAATTCAGCACATCACAGACGGAAAAGATGAAATATCGGGATTTTCACATTTCTCTAGCGAAAAACTTTCGCTTTCTTTCTAGCAGTCATCTCAGATATACTTTACACGTGGGAGCCGGACTAACGGCTTTACTAGCTGTTTACTGCGGTTCAATACTACTACCGGATGAGGTTAAAGCTGGTGCTACTCACCGAGAAAGTATTGCCCCAACGCTCACAGCGCAAGCTCCTGCAACTGCCGCAGTGATTTACGTTAACCCAGCAACTGGTGCAGATAGTGCTGGTGCTGGTGCAACCTCAGCTGCACCTTACAAAAGCATAAGTTTTGCTCTCAGTCAAGCCCAACCAGGTACAGTTATTCAATTAGCACCTGGGAACTATAACCAGGAAAGTGGCGAAACCTTCCCGCTTTTACTGAAACCAGGGGTGACACTGCGGGGTGATGAAGCTACTAAAGGTCAGGGGATATTGATTACAGGTGGAGGTTTCTACACAAGTCGCACCTTTGCCAGACAGGACATTACCATCCTTGCCGAACGAGATACCACGATCGCAGGTGTCACTGTCACCAACCCAAATAGCCGGGGTACGGCGGTGTGGGTGGAGTCAACTAATCCGATTATCAAAAACAATACTTTTACTAACAGTGTTAGAGAGGGTGTTTTCGTCACGGGTACAGGCAATCCCACAGTTGAAGGAAACCTCTTTGTGCAAAACAAAGGCAATGGGATTTCAGTTGCTAGAGCTGCCCAAGGAGAAATCAGAAATAACTTATTTCAGGATACTGGTTTTGGTTTAGCGATCGGTGGTACTTCCACACCCCTAATTGTGGAGAATCAAATCATCCAAAACCAAGACGGTCTTTATATCTCTGAATCAGCAAAGCCCGTATTGCGTAAGAATGTTATTCAGAACAATAAGCGGGATGGAGTAATAGCAACTGTCAATGCTCAACCCGACCTTGGAACCAACGAAAATCCCGGTGGCAATCTTATTCGCAATAACACTCGTTATGATGTGAACAACGCTACTAAAACAGGTCAAATTGTCGCTATTGGCAACGATATCGATCAGAAAAAGATTTTCGGCTCAGTAAATTTTGTTGCTGCAACTGTTGACGTACCCCCTGGAGGGTCTGTCGCATTTAAAGATGTGCCAGCAAATTATTGGGCAAAAGCTTACATCGAAGCTTTAGCTTCTCAAAATATTATTGCTGGCTTTCCTGATGGTACTTTTAAACCCAATGATCCTGTAACCCGCGCTCAATTCGCCACTATTGTCACTAAAGCCCTAACACCACCAAACAAACGCGCAGCAATTAAATTTAAGGATGTACCAAGCAATTTCTGGGCTAACGCTGCCATTCAATCTGCTTACCAGAGTGAATTTGTTTCTGGTTATCCTGACGGCACTTTTAAGCCACAACAGGAAATTCCCAGAGTGCAGGCGTTAGTAGCTTTAGCTAATGGTTTGGGCTTAACTGCGAGTAATCAGAATGTCCTTTCCTTTTACACCGATGCTGCCCAGATTCCTAATTATGCGATCGCTCCTGTTGCTGCGGCAACTGCACGGCAATTAGTAATCAACTATCCCACAGCGAAGCAACTCAATCCTAATCGTGAAGCGACTAGAGCTGAAGTTGCTGCTTTTGTTTACCAGGCACTCGTTAATGCTGGACGTGCCCAAGCAATTCCTTCATCTTATTTGGTAACAGTTCAGTAATGCCTAGTACCGCTATGCGTAATTCGTAATTCGTAATAGAGCCTCCGGCACGCTACGCGAACGTAATTCGTAATTCGCAAGGATTCTAGATATTTGAAACGGGTGGTTTATTTCCGCCGTGCTGTACTAGTTATCAAATTTAAGCGCCAGACTAACAAACGATTAGTCTGGCGCTTTTAATATTGCGAGTTTTATTAATTTTAGGGTTTTTTAGACATAAAATTTGGGGTCTTTAAATAAGATAGTTGACCCCATTTGAATGTTATTAGGTTTATGGTCAGGGTCTTTATATTGGCTGACCCCGTTTCAACGATTTCTAGTTTCTCAGAAATTTTCGCTTTTTGGGATTTCCTAATAATTTTTTTATTTTTTCTCTATCTATGTTTTGATCTTCATAAAAGCATCAATTCATATATAGAAACAAAGCAGTAAAAAAAGTTAGCAGCTAAAATTTCCACCTTTAAAGATTAGAACTTTTATCCGATTGTTGCCGACGCTGTTCCCAGCGCCAGAGGAAAACCATTAGGGCAACTATTCCTACTTGCAAAGCTAAACTTGGCAAAGCACTCTCAACATCTCGTCCGGCAAGGACTTGGAAAAAAAACACGAATGCGCCAATGGAGCCAGAAGCACCAAAAGCGATGTAGATAAATTGTCGTAAGCCGCGATAAGGAGCGGCTATTTCTGCTTTCAGGCTGGCGTATTGTTCAGAATTAAGGCGATTTTTGCGATTTTGATTTACCATAATTAAATTATGTTATACTTCTAGACTGTGTAGGCCGATGTGGCTCAGTGGTAGAGCAGCTGATTCGTAATCAGCAGGCCGTGGGTTCAAATCCCATCATCGGCTTTGATAAAGGCATTCTTCAATAATAGAGTTTGACATAAATTAATTGTATAGTGACTAATTATTTGTCGTCGGTGACAGATTAATGTTGTTGTGACAAATTATTGTGATCAAACCTAGACACGACTTACGCACAGGTAACGGAAAATCGTTCGCGTGGCGTGCCGGAGGCATACCGCGAGGACGCAGAGGGCACGGAGAAATAAGAGTTTCAGAGAGTTTTTGGGTAAGTCCTACTAGATTATTACTAATAATGGTAATTATGTGATAGTGCCAGGAATTCAGGTATCTACTACCTAATTCGGGAGCGATCGCCACAGCTAAAAATCAAGGTAAACTTATAACTAGATAAGCATCCTCCTAACCAACTGCCAGAAATTACACAGCAGGTACTCGCATCTTCAAAAGACCTAATACCAATTCGTAATTCGTAATTATGTAGCGATACCTTCTCTACGAGAGGCTACGCCAACGCCAACGCATCCTCGATATAACAAAATGTTGGCGACAAAAAGATCCCCGACTTTTTAGAAAAGTCGGGGATCTGATTTCTTGTTTAAGTAGGTGTAGATTATTGCAGCAGAGGAGTTGTGCCATTACCGTTAGTTGACGCATTCGCAATTGCAGCTTGAGTAGTTTGAGTAGTAAGAACCGCTACAAGTGGAGTAACTTTTGAACTAGATTGTTTACTTCGTCTTCGATTAGAGCCGCCAGCCTTGGAATACTCCATACTGTTTTTGCCGTAGACAGTTGCAACTCCACTTAGCATTCGTTCAGACATTTCGGAGAGAGCTTTATCCATCTGGGTTACTGTTTTACGCGATTCTTCCAGATTGGAAACCAGCGTATTATTAGCTTCTAGCATCGCACGGGTAGTGTTGATTAGGTGGTTATAAGCTTCAATGGTTAACCCATGTCCTAAATCCAGATTTTCATCAATAGATTTCAGCAAGGCGAGACGAAGTTGGGCTTTTTCAATAGCAGCAGATCCACGAGTTTTTAAAGACATGAGATATCCTTTTTTTTATTCCTTTTTCAAGATAGTGGAGTATCCTTTTGCCTGAGATGGGTAGTTTTGTGGATTTATTTCATTAAAAGTTCAACGAAATAATTACGAGTTTGCCTGTGTTTTTACTCATTTTTCATATCGATTTGTTGTTTTAGAATAAGTACAATCAGCAACAGTAATCACAAAATCAATAAATGCATACTCCGAAATAGTAATTGCGTACCCCGAAATAGTAATTGCGTACCCCGAAATAGTAATTGCGTACCCCG
>NZ_JAYGHE010000012.1:131447-145188 GCF_034931145.1 Nostoc sp. UHCC 0252
AAATAGTAATTGCATACCCCGAAATAGCAATTGCGTACTCCGAAATAGCAAATGCGTTGGCGTAGCCCGCCGTAGGCATCGCCAAATCGATAAATGTGTTGGCGTAGCCCCCACTTCTTTACGCTACGGTGTACACACAAGTTATCGAATCACTACCAGTCCTCGAATTACCCCACCCTAACCCTCCCCTTGTAAAGGGGAGGGAACTAGATTTCCTGTTTCCCCCCTTGTAAAGGGGGGAAACAGGGGGGTAATTCGACTTGTGTGTACACCGTAGCTTCTTTACGAGGGGCTGCGCGTAGCTTGCTTCCCCGTAGTTTTTATCTCTAACACTGAGCGTATTGGGATATTATGCAGGATAATAGAGATGGTTCAATTAGCGTGTCTAAATTTTCATGCCGTTTGAGTGGGATGAGGCGAAAAATTTAGAGAATCTTCGCAAACATGAGATTGATTTCGCCGATGTTCCTGAGATGTTTGAAAGTCCAATGCTAATTGAGTTAGATGATCGTTTTGATTACGGAGAAGACCGTTAGTTCGGTATAGGTTTTCTCGGCAACCGTGTAGCCGTTGTAGTTTGGACAGAACGCAAGAATAATGTGATTCGGATCATTTCAGCACGAAGGGAAAATCGGTATGAGCGACAAAAACTTGAGAAATACCTCTCGTACTAACTGGACAGCATTGGAGTCAATGAACGATGAAGAAATTGACTACTCTGATATTCCACCATTGACAGAAGATTTTTTTCAGAAAGCTACTCTCCGAGTTCCCGCACCTCAAGCACAGCAATTGGTACAGATTGAGCCAGATATACTAGAGTGGTTTCAAGCTCAAAGCGGAGAATATAAAACCTTAATCAACTCTGTTTTACGTCGTTACATCAAAAACTGCGACGAACACAAAGCAGTGTAACAATTTAGAATTCAATATTACACCGGAACTTCCCCCTCGATTAGATGACAATTTACATTGGGTGGGTGTTGCTTAATGTTTCCTCAAAAGCGCGATCGCCTAAATAACAAATGCGTTAGCGTAGCCCAACCCAGGCATCGCCAAATCTATAATTGCAAACACAAAAATAACAAATGCGATCGCCTAAATCACAAATGCGTTGGCGTAGCCCAACCCAGGCATCGCATCCATTCTCTTTTTATCTGAAACTGGCAGTGCGATCGCATTCATCAACAATTAAGCGATAATCTTAAAAACTTTAGTAGCTAGTTTTTTTGTTGAATGTAGATGTAGGGCGATGAACGATCGCTCGTCGGAAACACATCACCTGTGATGAAAATCTATAATTTTACGGAATCTAGGGCGCTGGTGTTGTATTTTTCTCATTATAAAAGAGTGACATCTCACGCCCTTACCCATGAACGAACATCGCCAGCAAGCCTATTTCGACCTCATTCAAAGCCTGTTGAATTGCGGTAGTCACGATGAAGTCCAAGAGGTTTTGGCAGCAAACGAAGAATTAGTAGATGTTGGCTTCTTACAGGCGGTAGAAGCGGCGGCGGTGATGTCTTCGCAGCAGGGATATGAGAATACAGCGAATTGGTTGCGAAATCTGGCAGTGCAACAAGGGAAAGCGTTGAACCTAACACCCCAAACTTCTTACCCACAAGAGAATGGTGAGAATTCAAAGCCTATCTCTTCGCAGGAGAGAGGTTTAGAATCTCTCATTGAAGAGGAGACACAGGCATATTTCCAATTCTTGATGGAGGTACTACAAGCAACCGCAGAAAGTAGGAGTAACGCGCAGGTAGTTTACCCTTTGCTGGCGAAGAATACAGACAAACTTAACGGGGTGTTCGCAGAAAGATTGCGCCTTTGGGCAACAAATACCTTAGCAGAAGCGGAACCAAATGCAGCAATATCCATCGCCGCAGTTATTGGTAATTTCAGTAATCTGATTCGGCAGTTCCCGTTGGATAGCAAAGCCAGCAACATGGAAATTGCCATCGCTGGCTACGAAATTGCTCTCACTGTTTACACCCGCAGCGCCTTTCCTAAAGATTGGGCAAGGACGCAATATAATCTGGGGAATGCTTACAGTGACAGAATATTAGGAGAGCGAGCCGATAATATTGAACATGCGATCGCAGCTTTTACTGCTGCACTCGAAGTATTAACCCGCAGCGCCTTTCCTAAAAAATGGGCAACGACGCAAAATAATCTGGGGAATGCTTACTTATACAGAATATTAGGAGAGCGAGCCGATAATATTGAATTAGCGATCGCTGCATATAGAGTAGCACTCGAAGTTACAACCAAGAGCGCCTTTGGTGTAGATTGGGCAACGACACAAAATAATCTGGGGAATGCTTACTTATACAGAATATTAGGAGAACGAGCCGAGAATATTGAATTAGCGATCGCTGCTTATTCTGCGGCACTGGAAGTTAGAACCCGCAGTGCCTTTCCTCAATACCATACAGAAACTTTGTCAAATCTTGGCAGCTTATACCAAGATATCAACCAGTTTTACTTAGCTTACAATATCTTTACCAAGGCGATAGAAACAATTGAATCTTTGCGAGAAGAAATAGTTTCAGTTTCTGGGGTTGAAAGCAAACGCAAACAAGCCGAAGAGTGGAATAAACTTTATAGTCGCATGGTAGAAGTTTGTCTAGAATTAGGTAAGAAAACGGAAGCGATTGAATATGTTGAACGTAGTAAAACCCGCAATTTAGTTGAACAAATCCTCGAACGCGACTATAAAACCATTTTCCCTCCAGAAGTATTCACTCAACTAGAAAAATACAGAGAGAAAATAGCCGTAGGACAATATCAAATCCAAAATGGCAAAGCTGAAAATCCCAAAGTCCTTGCACAACATCTCCAACAGTTGCGAAACCAGCGTAATGAATTGCAAAACCGCTATTTAGCCGTTGGTTATGGTTTCAAATTCGACTCCTTCCAAGCTTCTTTGGATGAGCATACAGCCATTATCGAGTGGTATATTCTCAACGATAAAATTCTGGCGTTTATTGTCACAAAACAAGGAGAGGTAACTGTTTGGCAATCCCAACCAGAAGACCGAGAAGCTTTGAGGAATTGGGTAAATCAATATTTGCAAAATTACTACAATCAAAAAGACCAATGGCTAAATAACTTAGGGAAAGCACTCAAAGAATTAGCTTCGATTCTAAATATTGATGAAATATTAACCCAGATACCAAAGCACTGCGATAAACTCATTCTAATTCCCCATCGATTCCTGCATTTATTCCCCCTTCATGCAATTCCAATAAATCAAAATTCTGAAAATTCGTCTTGTCTTCTGGATTTATTTGCTGGTGGTGTGAGCTATGCACCCAGTTGTCAACTACTGCAACAAGTACAACAGCGACAACGCCCTGATTTTCAATCACTATTTGCAATTCAAAATCCTACAGAAGACCTGAATTACACCGATTTAGAAGTACAAGTTATTCAAAGCTACTTTAATACTTCCAACGTTTTGAAAAAAACAGCAGCGACACTCACAGCTATTAATAATACTGACTTAAATACTTACCATTGCGCCCACTTTAGCTGTCACGGGTCTTTTAACTTAACAAACCCCGGTAATTCAGCCTTAATTTTGGCAAAAGCATTAATCGTAGACACTCCAACAAAACCCGACTCCGAACGTTACCTGAATTTACGAGCAGGGGAAACCTACAATTTAGAAAAATGTCTGACTTTAGATAAAATATTTACTCTCAAATTAGAAAAATGTCGCCTCGTCACCCTTTCCGCTTGCGAAACTGGATTGATTGATTTTCAAAATACCAGCGACGAATACATTGGTTTACCTAGCGGTTTTCTGTTAGCTGGTAGTCCCAGTGTCGTTAGTTCACTGTGGAAAGTAGATGACTTGTCTACCAGTTTTTTAATGATTAAATTCTACGAAAATTTATTCACACTTGATAACCTAGAAGCAGGAGATATTGCCATAGCTCTTAAGCAAGCTCAAATATGGCTACGAAATCTGACTATTGAAGGATTAGACAGATTTTTAGAAGAACACAAACCCCAAATTGCAAAAGTCTTGGCTCAACTCAGAGTAGGACAACGTATCATATTTCAAGAATCTTTGGAACGAATCAAGCAACGTCAACGCCTACCTTTTGCAAATCCTTACTACTGGGCTGGATTTACAGCATCTGGACGTTAAGCACCAGATTCAGGGACTTGACAAAACTTTTTCGCCCCCAGTTTAAACACCAATATACTAAGTGCAGTGGCAGTACCCAAAGGAATACCTGTACTAATTGCCAATGGTTCTATAATTGGAGCAATTAATCCTGATTCTAAAAACTCTCTAACTTCCTCTTGACAGAGGAATTGGCGACATCTTTCTAGCAAATCATTTAACGATCTATCTGCTTCCTGTGCAGTTTCCCGCATAACCAACAGTGGAACAGCATCATCTAAATAGCCTTCACACTCTTCTATAGCATCCAAAGCCGCTAGAGCTTCTGGGCTATCAGCTAACTGGCTGCGAAACTGAGTAATTTCCTCTGGTGTAACGGTAAGCATTTAAATAAATACACGAAATTTCAGCAATTATACCTCTAATAGTTTCGCAGAAAGCTTTTAACAAATCGAGACAGTTAGCGATCGCCTTCATCGCTAGAGATAACCAAAAACTATAATGAATGCATAAAGCAACCAATAAAGGCAAGGTTAGGAGAATCTAAATAATGCAGGCTGATAGCATTTCAGAGCAAAGGTTACTTCAAAAAATTCGCCAGCTACCTCCCGAAAAAGTTTTGCTAGTTGAAGATTTTATTGATTCTTTGGATCAGCAAAGTACAGATCATAGCCTTACCTTTGCAGCAGCAAAACTTTCTGAACCAGTTCTGCTCAAAATTTGGGATAACCCTGATGATGCAGAATATGACAAACTATGAATTTGGTGATGTTGTTTTAGTGCCGTTTCCCTTTACTGACCAGACTACAACTAAAAAACGTCCAGCAGTAGTTGTGAGTTCTAATAGCTATCAACGTGAGCGTTTGGATTTAATCTTGATAGCTATTACCAGTCAAGCAAATCCAGCAACTTCCTTTGGTGAAATCACAATTACTGGATGGCAAGTAGCTGGTCTTCTCAAGCCTTCAATTATTAAACCAGTTTTGACTACCATAGATAAAGCCCTAGTGATTAAAAAGTTAGGGCAACTTCAGGAACCAGACCTTCAGGCTTTGCACAACCTTTTTCTGGCTATTTTGGGTTGATATGCGTAGTTTACCGCCGCAGGCATCGCCCCTTCTAATCAAAGCCTCTAAATATCACTCAAACTCAGTTTCGCAGAAAGCTTTTAATAAATCGATACAGTTAGCGATCGCTCCTAAATGAGCAATTTCATAGCCATGTGTATTTTGGGTGGGAAATGCTAAACACGCAGCACGCCCAACATGGCCAAATTTCATTGCAATGGAAGCATCGCTGCCAAACCCGCTCAAAATTGTAAATTGCACGGGCATATTCAACTGTTTGGCACATTGGCGTAGTTGTCCATTTAACCCCTCATCATATATCCCATAAGCATCTTGAGATAAAAGTACAGGGCTTTCCCCATCTTTAACAGGATATTCCTCAGATAATGGACAAATTTCTAAAGCAATTAACGCATCCAAACGCTGATTTTGGGTGAAAAATAGCGCCCCAATTGCTCCTACTTCTTCTTTAGCTGAAGCTACAAGATAAACATCAGTAGCTGGCTGTTTAAGGTTTTCAGCCAAAGCTAGCAAAATGGCAACAGAGGCTTTGTTATCTAAAGTGTAGCTGGCGATATGATCCTTTAACCTAATTGGATGCTTGCGATGCTTGCCGATTACCATTTTAGTTCCAGGTCGAACGCCAGCTGCTTCTAGTTCAACAGGTGTAAGCTTCGTTTCAATCCAGGCATTTTCCCACTTCACAGTAGTATCTTCCTGCTGGGCTTTTTGAGGAGATTCGTGAGAAACATGGCGGGAACCAAAGCTGAGAATACCGCTAATGGTTTCCTGATCTCCCAATAAATCAACAACCCCTTCGCCGTAAACCCACGGGAAAGAGCCACCGAGTTTACGGACTTCCACACGACCTTCATCACCGATATTCTTGACAATTGCGCCAATTTCGTCTTTGTGTGCGGTAATAGCGATCGCTCCATCTGGATTTTTCCCTGGAATTTTTGCAATAATATTATCGGCGCGATCGCACCACACTTCTACACCCAGCGCCGCAAATCGTTGCATCAACAACTGATTAATCTCAGTTTCTGCACCACTAGGGGAATGGTGCATAACTAATTCTTCAATAATTTCAAATAAGCGATCGTAATCCCACATCAATATAGTTAGAGTACTCCAAGTAAAAAAATGCTCAATTGTCATTGCGAGCGTTCGCGGAGCGTCTCGTAGAGAAGCGAAGCAATCCCAGCCCTTGCGATTGCTTCACTTTGCTCGCAATGACGGGTTTTGGATCATTTATTTTTTGGAACACTCTTAGTTTAGTTTTCAACTGTTGTATGAGACAATTGTGCATCAATAACCCGACCTGCTGATACAAGTGCTGACCTTTTTTGTTGACGCTTCAGCACTCCTACCGCACCAAAAGCACCAAGGGCTAAAATCCCCAAGTTTATCGCAGGTTCAGGAACAGACTTAGCCTCAATCGCAGCCAGTGCAGCACCTGCTATCACCTTATGAGCAGCAGTGGTTGGGTGGTAATCGTCCCAGAGGAGAAAATTGTTGTTACCTGGGTCACATATATCTAGCCTAGATAGACAAGACTCGGTTACATTCGTAAAGCCTAATGCACTTGCCTGATTAAATAAAGAATAAGTGTCAACCGAGATGATGTTGAGATTCGGGTTTTGGTTCAAAGCGTTCACAGTTGTTGCTAAACCCAAGTTAAACTCATTAGTAGATTTACTGAGGGTTGCAGGATTGCGGTTATCAATTGTAGCTGCTGGTACTTGTCCTAAATCTGACAAGTTAAACACCAAAATATTTTTTGCGCCGACTCCTACCAGAGTATTCAACGCCAGGGATATATTACTGATTGGCGTACTAGAGTCTTCGGAGTTGAGAAAAAAGAAATCATTAGCGCCTCCCCACAATGTATACAGTGCATCTGGGTTAGCTGTTTGATTATTTGCTTGCAGACTTCCAGCAAAACCGAGGACTTGTTGGAGTACTCCGGGTAAATTTTGATTGGGAAGGATAGCGTTATCTAAACCAGAGCTAGCACCGCCGAAAGCAAAGTTTATCCCTTGAGTAGGAGGTGTGGAAGGAATAGTAGTCAATAAAGTGGGCTTTAACCCTAACTGATCTCCGAGATAATCTACCCAGAGCGGCCCATCAGAAAAACGTCCTTCAAAGTAAGGTGGGCTTTGAGGGAATGTTTGCCTACTAGCATTATATATATTGCCTGTATCGGAAAGGCTATCGCCAAATACATAAAGCTGATTGAAACTCACAGCCGAGGCTTTGGTCGGCAACATGAAATAAAATAGAACAAATCCTGCCGCTACAGCTTGTTTTTTCATATTTATTTTACCTAAAGGGCGATCGCTGACGACTTGTCTTTTGAGCTAGTTTGCGTTATTTTACTTAACTATGTCTCAAAAATTCATAAAATACAGGTAAAAACGCTAAAAATACTTATATTTACACTTTCTTGATAAGAAATAAGCTTATTACAAAGAAATCAAAAATTTTCCGTGCTAATACGTGAGTATTGGCCACTTTTCTGCTATTGATGAACTAATCGTCAACATTGCCTTAACTAATTTTAGGGCTTTAAGTCGACAGCAACTCACAAAATATTCAGCGATCGCTCAATCAAGTTGCATCAAGTTTTGTGGCTCTTGTATTTATCCCAGTTACAAAACTTAATTACGTTAGTGTCGCGGTAGCGAGTCTATGTACTCCTGCAAAAAAGCAAGCTACGCCCAGCGTCTGGTAGAGAGCGTCCTTACAAATTACGAATTACGTTCGCGTAGCGTGCCGGAGGCTCTATTACGAATTACGAATTATTTTGATTTTGCTTTAACTTTAAAGCTTCAGTAGCCGACACACCCTCACCCTGACTGCCGAAATACCATAAAGCCGTAGCAGCCTCAGCACGAGTTACTGGTTTTTTGGGTTGAAACAAAGTCGTATAACCAAATACCCGCCGAATATTTGATTGTTCAGCATTCTGGTAATCAGCCAACACTGCTCTTAAAGCCTTGGGATCAATTCGCGCCGCGTCTTGAAAACCCCAGGTTTGTTTCACCGTATCTAAGTTAGCAGAGGGTAAAGCTTGGCGAGTATCTAAAGGTAATTTCCACAGCAGCAACTGTTCCCGCGTTAGGGGTGCATCAGGACGAAACAAAACTGCTGTAGAATCTCCAGACAAAGAACTAGGAATTAACCCAGCTTCGGCTAATCCCTGAATTGCTGGAAAATCGGGGTCTTTTGCCGACACATCACTAAAAGCTGGTTGAGTAGTTTCCGATGCCAAGCGAATTTGTTTAGCTGGATTGCTGGCATACATGGCATTGTTCGCAGCAATTAGCCAACGAGCATATTCCCGATGTGTAACGATTTTACCGGGTTCAAACTGATTATTAGCGGCAGTAGAATTACTTTTAGTACCATTCGGCTCTATAGACAAAACACCTAATGCAGCCAAATCTTGAATATATTGCCGCCATTCTTGCGGTGCTTTATTCAGATCGTTGAATTCTTGAGATTCGGCTGTGGCTGTAGGAGTTGCTTGATTATTAGCCGTACTTGGTGGCTGTGCTGCCAAGTTTGCAGGTGGTACGGGCCCAATAAACTGGGAATCTCCTGCTTGCGGAACGGCGTTAGTAGTTGTGTTAGGATTGGTAGCCGGGGTAGATTGTGCCGTTGCCGTACTATTCGGTACGTACTCAACCAGTAATTCAGTAGCAGTTTGGGGTTGATTGGGTGTGGCGTTAGTAACTGATTTAGGCTGAATAGAAACCTTCAACAGCAAATCGTTACGACGTGCCTCAAAAGCACCTCCCGCATCATCCGTTGGCTGTTGCAAAATCTGCCAGTTATTTGTTTGAAACTGGCTGCGATAAAAACTAGCAATAAAATTGCTGGGGTCAGAACTCAACCAACGAGTTGAGACTCTGTTTTCTGAGCCGCTAACAGGTGTAACTTCCTGTAGTTTGGCATTGGAATATAGAGGGATATCTTTGGGGAAATCAGCTGGTAACTGAACTGTTGATGGGTTTGGCTGTGCTTGTGGTTGGTTATTCTGAGATTCTCCAAAGACAACTGGATTGCTTTGCAGCTTTGGATCTGCCGCCAAAGATTCCTCAAGGTTTTTGGCAACTGGACTGTTAGCACAGGCTGTTAACGAAGTCACTAGAACAGCCCAAATTAGAAATACAGCTGAACGTTTACAGGGAAGCACAGGAAATCACAAATGAGTTTCAATTCCTACCCTAGCGCAGACTGTTCATTAATTGGGAATGGGGAGTGGGGAATGGAGAGTGGGGAGTGGGGAATGGGGAATAGAATATTGAAACGAACCCATTTCCTTTGTCTCTGTACTTCTCTACCTCTCAATATCACTAAAAGACACTACCGACTCAGCCCGTCTTCTTGGTAAATGTCTCTGTTGGTGATGATGATATCTCTAAAAATGAGTAAACGGTAGCAAAAGCTACCGTGTTGTCTTTGTTTTACAGCCATTAGGTTTTTATAGTTCCCATGCTTATTCATAGAGTTCCCTAAACTTCTGGCAAACTAACATTTTTTTGAAAAAAATAGAAATGAACCTGAAATCATTTCTCTACATGAGTTTTATCGAACAGAATTCAGGAGTCAGAATTCATTCTGAATTCTGTATGACTGGCGGATGAATAACCGGGTTTAAGACCCCTACCAAATCCTAGATTTGGTGGTTTTCAATCCTGCGCCGGTCTGAATCCCCGACTGAATTTATTCTGACTCCTGTTAGCGGATAGCTAAGGTTTAGCCCATTCTGACTTCTGAATTCTTCTTCAAATAGTTCTCTAAATATGGCGGAGTGGATAAATAATTAGAGAACATCCCGAATGTGCATAGACATAAGCTGTCATTGCGTACTGCCTTTGGGTACTTCATGAAATGGAGCGATCGCGGGCGCAGTGTCTCCTAGAGTTGCAATCACAAATAGACACTGCGATTGCTTCATTTCGCTCCGCTTCACTCGCAATGACCATCTATCTTTAGCTTTAATCTCCTTCCAGATGCGCTAGTTTAATGCGATGCCTACGGCTCGCAAAGCCTACGCCAAGCGCCTAAAATGATAAACTAGGGTTAATGCCCCCCTTAGCCTCACCCAAAGAGGGGAATTAAATAAAGTTCGCTAATTTTCACTTAGAATCGATTCTGGAAATTATTCATCTGACGGTGGTAAGCTGAATAAGGCAATAGCTGGAAAATGCCAGTGTTAAGGAATTCCAGGAACTTAGCGTAAATTCGTTATTCTTGGCGACTGGGGTCATAAGCAAAGCAGTCAAGTGTCGCAGCAGTTTCCCTAATGCCTATAAATGGATTTTCTAGGGAATGTGGTACTTGTCCTATAGTCAAGATTTTCTTGGCAGCCTCAAAAGCAGTAAGTGCTGACTCTAAAAGTGCGATCGCCCCGATGTTATCCAGAAGGTTGTCTTAAGGCAACCCATCCCCTATTCTCCTGAGATAGGCAGGTCTTCTTTTAGGAAGGCTGGGCACAGAGTAAGCTTCGCAAGTTATAGCCAGTATATAGTTGTTAACTATGGCTGTTTTCCTAATCCTAATAATGATTGGATTAGTTGAGGTAAATAAGACACTTCATTGGATGCGCTGGCGTTGAGAAAACCCTCTCTCTACAAACTTGACCTGAACAGTTAACAGCTTCCTGATAGATTAGATACAATTAGCATTTGCGTTTGCTTCGGCGTAGGCGTAGCCCGTCGTAGACATCGCTTGTTCAAAGCGAGTATTCAATTTGACATCCTGCTCCACTAGCTGATTTGACATAGTATTAAACCTTTCACCTGCTAACTCTAGTGACAATTTTTGATTCAGGGCAAATTAAGACTTATATTCAAGGGACTTGGGTGTTTCTTGGAGATGAAGTAACTTAAAAAAGGAGCAAAGGGCTGAAAAAGATATATTTGGTGTCAAAAACGCAAAAATAATAGCAGTATGAAAATCTAAAATAGATATTAAATTGAAGACAAAGACAACGACCATCGACAACCGTCAGTCCATTTTACTTTCTGTAAAGCGTCACCGGGTTGTTACCAGTGCTGAAACACGATTACATGCAAGTTTCCCAGGATCAGCCTATTTATTCTGAGGCTCCACTCCAGCTGTTACTTTTTGTCGATGGACGACCTAAGTCCCGCCAACAGGTACAGCGAATACGTGCTTACTTAAAAGAATTGCAGGCTGAGTATAGTTTTGAACTTCAAACCATTGATGTTGGACAACAACCTTACTTAGCAGAACATTTTAAGTTGGTAGCAACGCCAGCTTTAATCAAAATCCATCCTGAACCACGACAGGTTCTGGCTGGGAGTAATATCATAGCGCAATTGAAAAACTGGTGGCCTCGTTGGCAAGTTGCTGTAGACGCTTACTTAAAATTACAGGAAGATTTGCAAGAACGTATAGACGACAATGGTCGGGCCACATTACCCAAATCGACTATCCATTCGGTTGCTGTTTCTGCCGAACTAATCCGACTCTCAGATGAAATATTTCGTTTGAAACAGGAAAAAGATAATCTGCAAGAACAGCTACACTTTAAAGACCGGGTGATTGCGATGCTGGCGCACGATCTCCGCAATCCCCTAACTGCTGCCGCGATCGCAATGGAAACTCTTCAATCTAACTACAATCTAGATACAGGGCAATTCCACCGCCTCAAACCATCAATGACAGCACATTTATTAAAACAAGCCCGCAATCAAACTAAGGTCATTGACCGGATGATCGCCGACCTTTTGCAGGTAGGTCGTGGAAAAGATACAGAATTTCCGATACTACCACAAAAGGTACAACTAGGTAAAGTTTTTTTAGATGTACTCGAAGAATTGTGCGATCGCTACACCGCCAAATCCCAACAGGTAGAAACAGATATTCCTAGTGACTTACCTTATGTATATGCCGATCCAGAACGCATTCGCCAAGTGCTAGTCAATCTGTTAGATAATGCCATCAAATATACCCCAGAGGGTGGCAAAATTAGCGTTGCCGGATTACACCGCACTACCCAAAAAGTTCAGTTTAGTATTGGCGATACTGGGCCTGGTATCCCTATAGAGAACCGCGATCGCATTTTTGAAAACCACTTCCGCCTGCAACGGGATGAAGGTAAAGAAGGTTACGGCATTGGTCTTTGTTTATGTCAACGTATTATCCTGGCACACTATGGTCAAATTTGGGTGGACTCTGCCCCCAATAACGGAGCATGGTTCCACTTCACGCTGCCAGTTTATCCTTCTTAGAGATTAGTCATTCACAAATGACAAATGACAAATGACTAATGACTAATGACAATTAAAAACTTGAAACAAAGCGATCGCGCCCCCCCGCCTTTGCTTGGTAAAGTGCTTTGTCTGCTTGCACAATCAAATCTGAAGGTGAAGATTCCCAAGTGGGGACAACAGTCGCCACTCCCATACTAAGGGTGACATACTGGCTCACCGCAGACCCGGCGTGAGCAATTCGCAAATCTTTGATTCCCGCTTGTATCGCTGCGGCAATGTGAACTGCACCAGAGGCATGAGTGTATGGCATAATCACAGCAAACTCTTCACCACCATAACGCGCTACTAAATCTTGATGTTTTTGCGCCTTCAGATTTAAGACAGAACCCACCTTTTGTAAACAGATATCCCCAGCAGGGTGGCCATATTTATCGTTATAAAATTTAAAATAGTCGATATCACATAAAATCATTGACAAAGGAGCTCCCTCCTGTGCGAGATTAATCCACTGAGTATTGAGATAATCGTCAAAGCGACGACGATTGGCCAACTCAGTTAAGCCATCTACATTGGCAAGGTGCTGCAAAGCTTGGTTTGCCGCCTCTAATTGCTTATATACTTGTCCTTGCTGTAGCAGTCGGCGCAATCGTTGGCGCAATACAGGCCAGTGAATTGGCTTAGTGACATAATCAGTTGCCCCTGCATCAAAAGCACGGTTTACTGATTCTTCATCGTCCAAGCATGTGATCATCAATATGGGAGTGCGTTCCCATATCTTGGAAATTACAGTGTTATTCAGAGTTGAATCAGTATCAAAGGTGGCAACGGCAGAGATTAAATTATTTCTGGCAATTTGGAGCAAGTGCTTACAGCAGGTAAAGCCATCCATTATAGGCATTACAGCATCTAGCAAAACTATATCTGGTTTGATAGTCTCGTAGGCATCTAAACATTGCTTACCATCATTGACCTCAACCACTCGATAACCTTCTTGTTCCATAGCTTTACGCAACAATACTCGGATGGTCTTGTCATCATCAGCCACTAGAATCAGTGGTGGTTGCTTAGGAACAGAAAATGGGCTTATGCCTGACATGAGTTGCCTTCCAATTGCGGGATTATTCTGAAAAAGGCTGTGCAACTCAATCGCATAGGGGCGATCGCTCTTTTTATCAATGCCAGGGTTTGCGGCAAAGGTCTGTCTGGCTTCAACAAAATCAACTGTTGTTTGACAATAGACTGCTCAATGTTCTTGAGCCAAGCAAGCGGTAGATAACTAA
>NZ_JAYGHE010000013.1:0-128918 GCF_034931145.1 Nostoc sp. UHCC 0252
AGGAAACTGTCAAACCTGAAAAAGCTGGATCTTCGTAGAAATCCAGTCCCCATTCCACCTGAGATTTTGGGGCCGAAGGCTTACTACGAAGATCCGGGTGATGTGAATGAAATTCTCGATTTCTATTTTCGGGTGCAAGATCCAGCCGAAACCGAACCCTTTTACGAAGCAAAATTCTTGATTGTTGGCGAAGGAGGAGCCGGTAAGACCTCTTTAGCCAAGAAAATCAAAGACGAAAACTATAAACTCCAGGCGAATGAAAAATCAACTGAAGGCATTGAAGTCATTCAGTGGAACTTTACGCAGCCCGATGGCAAAGATTTTCGCGTCAACATCTGGGACTTTGGCGGTCAAGAAATCTACCACCAAACCCATCAGTTTTTCCTCAGCAAGCGTTCTCTCTATGTTTTAGTTGCTGATACTCGCAAAGAAAACACTGATTTTTACTGGTGGCTTAAGGTTGTCGAACTCTTGAGCGACAAAAGTCCAGTTTTTATCATCAAAAACGAAAAACAAGACCGTCAGTGCGAAGTCGATGGAGGCCAGTTACGAGGAGAATTTGACAACCTGAAAGAAATTCTGCCAACCAATTTAGCTGATAATCGCGGTTTGGCAAAGATTAAAAAGGCTATTCAGCTTTACATCAGCAATCTTGACCACGTTGCTACACCTCTACCAAAACTCTGGGTAAGACTTAGAGCCGCTCTAGAGAACGATTCCCGAAATTACATCAGCGTTGAAGAATACTTTACCCTTTGTCGAGTTAATAAATTAACTGACCGTAAAGACATGCTGCGCTTGAGTAGCTATTTACATGACCTCGGCGTTTGTCTCCACTTTCAAGACGATTCTACACTCAAACACTACGTCATCCTCAAACCGGAATGGGGGACAGCTGCCGTCTACAAAGTTTTGGATAATCAGACTGTTAACCAAAATCTCGGTTGTTTTACCAAGGAAGACCTTAAAGATATTTGGGAAGACGGCGAATATGCTGATATGCGCGATGAACTCCTGCAATTAATGATGCGGTTCAAGCTTTGCTATGAAATTCCTAATCGTCGTGACACTTATATTGCCCCGCAATTACTTTCTATTGAAAAAGCTAAGTATACCTGGGATGACGCTAACAACCTAATCCTGCGTTATACCTATACATTCATGCCCAAAGGCATCCTCACCCGCTTTATTGTCGAGACGCACCCTTGGATTGAACAGCAAAAACTCGTTTGGAAAAACGGTGTTGTTCTCAACAAAGACCAAACTCGTGCAGAAATCATTGAAAACTACAATCAACGGGAAATTAAAATCCGTGTAGCCGGAAACCGTACAAAAGAATTGATGGCAGTCATCACCCATGAACTCGATAAAATCCACAACTCTTATGAACGTTTGCAATATCAAACCCTAGTTCCTTGTAATTGCAAGATTTGCAAAAATTCGCCCACACCTTATTCCTATTCCCTGGACAAGCTCAAAAAACGTTTAGATGCAAACCGCTACAAAGTTGAGTGCGAAAACAGCTATGAAACGGTAGATGTCCGCAGGTTAATCGATGATGTTATGTTCCAAGGTACTAAAGCAGATGGGGAAATCAACCCCAAAGTTGCACAGTTGCAAAGCGAACTGGAGCAAGAGAGAAATGAATCGTTGACGCATCAGTTAGCAGATAGCAAAGAAATTTTCATCTCTTATGCTTGGGGTGGAGAAAGTGAGCAATTTGTCAACCAACTAGATGAGACTTTGCAGGCTAAAGGAATCAAAATCATCCGCGATAAACGCGATTTGGGCTACAAAGGACTGATTAAAGCCTTTATGGAACGGATTGGACGGGGTAAATGTGCGATCGCAGTTATTAGTGACAAGTATTTAAAGTCTCCCAATTGTATGTTTGAGCTAGTACAAATCGCTAAAAATGGAGAATTTGGCGATCGCATCTTTCCTATTGTGTTAGCAGATGCCCAAATTTATAATGCTATTGATCGGCTTAAGTATGTCAAATATTGGGAAAACAAAGTTCAGGAATTGGATGCTGCGTTAAAAGAGGTATCCGCAGCAAACCTAGATGGCTTTCGAGAGGATATCGACCTGTACGCGGAAATTCGCCAATATTTACCACGGCTTGCGAACATTCTCAAAGATATGAACACGCTCACCCCTGGTATTCACAGCGAATCAGACTTTGAGGAATTGCTGAATGCGATCGCAGTCCGTCTAGATGAGTAATATCAAATGTGCCACGAAATTTTTTGCTGTTGTTGCTTAAAACCAATTACCAATCAATACATAGGCAGCCCAGTAACCAGGGCGACTATAATTAGGATATTTGGTTAATAATTTTACTTGAGCGCGACGTAAAGCTTCTGCTTTGGTCGCTTTAGTATTGACTAATTCATTGTAAAATTCACCAATTAAGATGGCAGTAGATTGATCATTGATGTGCCACAGTGAAGCGACTGTGCTACGTGCGCCTGCTTTGATAGCCGCGCCTGCCAACCCTAATGTAGCACGGTTGTCACCTGTGGCAGTCTGACAAGCACTCAAAACTAATAATTCTATGATTTGCGTATTAGTGTCGCTCTGACTGCGGAGTAATTTATCGAACTGTAAAACATTAATAGAACCATCAGAAGCTAGGATAAAAGTATCTTCTGGGCGAGAACTAAATTGCCCGTGAGTCGCCAAATGTAAGACATTAAAAGGAACAGTATTTACATTTTTTTCTAGAGTGTTGCTGGTAAAATCTTGATCTAGTAATGTTTTGGTAGATGCCCCTGTTTGAGCAATGAGGTCAAATTCTAACTTAACTCCTGGTAAGGGTGAGAATGTTGGGAAATCAGGCGGAGGTTGCACTAAACCAGCAGCCAGTACTTTCAATGGTGTTTGAGCTAGAGGTTTGGGTGCTAATAGCTGAAGCCCTAAACTAAGAGCAACAGCGTATTTTTCTACCAAATATTTTTCGCCGTCGTAAAGAGCAGCTAAGGGTATATTTTTTAAGGCTCCGTCTAGCACGAATACCAAAGTATTAACTTTACTTGTAGCTAAATCAGATTCAATAGGTTTAATTAACCAGTTATAGACTTCTTGGGAAAGGGTTCGTACTTCTTCCGTTCTATCGGGTTCTAAAATATATTCCCGCATTTCTGCCAAGGTGCGTTCAACTTCAACCTGGGATTTATTAACTGTATAATGGCGCAGTGGTTGCTGAGGAATTTTAACAATTACTTGCAGTTGTTCTGGCAGAATAATTGGATAAAGTATGGCAGTGTTGGGATTTTCTTTGTCTACTACTTGATCTAAAAGTACCTTTTGTCCTTGTAAACAAGCTTCTCGGAAAAAGTTATCCAGTTCTGCTAACTGTAACGCTTCTATGCGTATTCTAGCTTTATCTAATGTTTTAATGTCGGGTTTTTCTCCAGAATTTTGCAGCAGCAAAACCACCGACTCACGATAAACTGGCTCTACATTATCTCGGAAATTAAACTGTATATCCTGATTGACTGCTACTAAGTCAGTACGCAGCGACTCTAATGTTTCTACAGTTGCATCATAAGCTGCGATCGCTCCGGTAAAATTACCTTGGGCTTTTAATAATCTACCCATCTGCCATTGCCACAAATAAGTAATTTCCGGTGCGTTGCTGGTTTGCGCCAATATCAAAGCCTGTTGTGTGAGGTTAATAGCCTCAGCAAATTGTTGGGTTTTTTCATACAAATTACCCAAATTACCTAAAGCATAGGCTTCGGCTCGGATATCATCCAAACTCCGGGCTTGTTGTACAGCCGTAGCCAGGAGTTGAGCAATTTGGGATTTGGGAGTATTTAAAATAGACAAACTGTGAGCAAAGTTAATCCGGGCGTAAATCGATGGGCGTGAGGGTGGAAGTTGTGCAAGTAGAGATTGAATTTCTGGAATTAAGGTTTGTGTTGCTGTGAATTGTTTTTCCTCAATTAGTAAATTGAGATGATTGAGTTTTGCTTGAACTTTTGTGAGGGGCGAAGTTGATGTATCAAATGTTTGTTGATAAAATGCGATCGCTTGGGGAATTTTTTGTTGATTCCGAGCATTATTCCCTAAACTAAGCAGAGTTGAAGCAATATTTTCTGGTAATTTTAAACTTTGATAAATTGCTAAACTTTGTTCTAAAGCCAGCCGAGATTTTTCTGATTCCCCTACATTTTCTAATGTATCACCAAGGGAAAGTAAAACTGCTGCTTTTGCCAAAGAATCACCTTGAGATGCTAAGGTTTGATTTACCTGTTCTAGTTTTTTAATAGCTTGCTGATTAAACCCTCGGTTTCTTAATGCTTGAGCTTGAGAAAGTAGTGCCAAAGCAATACCGTTTTTATCTCCCAGCTTGGTGTAAATATCTTCAGTCTGTTTCCAAGTACTAAGAGCTGCTTCTAGCTTACCTGTCAAGAGTTGTAAGCGTCCTTGAATATCTAAAGTTTGAGCTAAAACCGCTAAATTTTTATTAGTTGTACCTTGTGGTTGAAAGCCTTGTAAATCTAAACTATTGGTAATAGCAATTTGAGCTTGTTGCCAATCACCAAGTTGTTGATAAGCCAGAGATAGATTACTCAAAGCTACAGATTGTTTTAAAGTATCTCTCTGCTCTTGATATGCTTGGACTGCTTGCTGTAAAACTTGCACCGCCTCAGCAAATCTACCACTTTCATATAATCTTTGGCTTTCGAGAATTTGTGATTGTGAATCTTGATTAATTATTGTGGTTCGAGAAATGTTTGCGATCGCTGGACTCAGCGAAACACATAAGAGTACAGTTAACACAAATAGTAAACAAAAATTAATAATCTTCTTCACTTCTTTTGTGTCTCCATACCTCCGTCGTTAATTAAACCACGGAGTCACACACAACAAGCCCCTTGCAACTAAAAACGTAAAATTTCGCGCTCATATTCTGCTGGTAAAGGTGTGACTTCCCAAACTAACCCTTCACCGGGTTCTAACATCACCTCCACATACAATTCTTCTACAGGCGTTGTTGCTATATCTTCATTATTAGGAAATGGCTGTAAGTCTTCCGTCAGCAGTCTGAGTTGAAACCCTACAGGAATCATATTTTCTGGGTTTGTGTTGCGTAATTCAAAACGCCAAATTTGTTCTTCTGGGTTGCTTTTAGGGAAAACTCGTAATTCATAAGTATTACCAGCTACTAATATTTGTCGAGATAAACCGAGAATAGATGCTTGGCTTTCTAGACTTCTCATCCCTGAAGACAAGGCTGTAAATTGTCGTCGTTCCCAGCCGAGTTGTTGAGCAAAATTTGATACACCTTCTTGCAGCCATT
Organism: Nostoc sp. UHCC 0252; assembly: GCF_034931145.1. Classification (NCBI taxonomy): domain Bacteria; kingdom Bacillati; phylum Cyanobacteriota; class Cyanophyceae; order Nostocales; family Nostocaceae; genus Nostoc; species Nostoc sp. UHCC 0252. The sequence continues at coordinate 5,312 of NZ_JAYGHE010000013.1, forward strand.
CCCCGATTGATGCTGGTTGGACAATTCCTTGGCGTAATTCATACAAGCGTTGTCGCCAACCGCCATGAGCGATTAATGCTCCCCAAAGGGAAAAAGGGATTTCTAAGCGGGGGAATTTGATATCTGCATTACTTAATCTTTGGAGTAAATTGGCTGCTTGGGTTTGGGGTAAAGGTGGTAGGGGAGCAACCGACGCACGTCTAATTTCTTCAGGATACAATTGACGAGTTACCCAAAGTACATTCAAGTCTGCGATTAAATGATCGGATTCTAAACTGTAAGTGCGATCGCTCTGATCATAAACCCCTAAAGTTTTCAATTGTTGATGAGTTGTGTAGCCCAAAATTCTAATCCACTCCTCATCAGGATTTACTTGCACCGCTAAGTAATAATCCGCCACCCATTCTGGAATATCCACCCATTCTTGAGGTACACGCAATTCATCCACATCCATCGCTAAAGTAGGAAGTAAAAGCAAACGAGAGTTATCAAAACTCATAGCTGTACCATTGACTACTTCCCAAAAACTCGGTAAAGCTGCTGTGTTGGGATGCACTCTAGCATTTGGCGTAATTTCCTCTTGCAACCAAGCTAAAAATGTACTCAAACAGATTTGATTGAGCCAAGCACGCTGATAACCGCCAGGCGTAGAGTAGTTATATTCTACATTTGGCAATGTCTGAATTATTTCTAGCACCAAATCATTATCAACAGTGAAAGCAAGGGAAGCATCAAACATAATCTCAAGAGGTTCTACTTTAAAGGTGTGAGTGGGAGTGGGTATAGTAATTGTTAAGCCATTCTTCTAGACTTTTACTAATGGCATCCAGTACGACGGGCGTAGGGGAGATATGCAAACTATCGATACTCCACTGCGATAGGGTAGTGAGTAATGAGCGTTTAATGGTGGTAAGACGGCGAGAGACTGTGTATTGCTTCATTTCTAGCTGTTGGGCGATTTGTTGTTGAGTTAGCTTTTGCTGATAATAAGCTTGGATTAATTTTTGAGCCTGAATATCCAACGCTGCTAAAGCATCCATCAAAACTTGATTTAATTGTGCTTGTTGTGTTTGTCTAGTTGTAGATTCTTCTTGGGCAATAATTTCGGTAAGTAAGGATGCTGGTAAATCTGCGGGTAATATATCTAATAAATTACCTGATTCTTGCCCATTAATAGGAGCATCTACAGAGACAAACTTGGGGTAAAGAAAGTCTCGTACAGCTTTAGCGCAGGTACTCAGCCATTTTTCCAAAGTTTCTGGAGTCAGTTGGCTCAAGCTTTGTCTATTGTAAAGCTGAGTGATTGTTTGCCATGTAATGGTACTCGGTTTTCCCAACTGACGAATAGTTTGATTGTCACTGGTGTAGAGTTCCTTAAAACATTCCCAAGCTAAGACGTAATTATTGATAATTTGACTATTAAGGCCAGCATTTTTTAAGGAATCTACCAACCGCTTCCGGCTAATTTTATGCAGTAACGCCCAATCTGTGCATATATCTGCTTCCTTTCCTAGACGTAATGAATCTTTGAGGAAACGCTCAAAAGCATATTCTGCATAGCTTTTTAAATTTGTACTGTATTCAGGATTAAAATTTTTGAGAATTTTATAAATGCAAGAAATTGCAATCTGGAAGCAATCAGCGATAGAAAATTGACTGATAAAATTTACGGCTATTTTTCTAGAAACCCAGTAGCATACCTCTTGTAAATAAGCCGAAATATGTCCCACTGCTAAAGGGCTAGATTCTATTTGCCAGATTTTGTACCAATAAAGCACCCAAAAATTATCAGATTTCTGTTGCGGATATTGTTCTAAGCATCTTTTGATACTTCGCTGGAGTTTGCTATCTGTTGCCCAAACGCTGAACCTATCTGCATCAAACTGCACAAAGGTCGAGAAGATTTCAATAATGCCCTGTCGGGGTTGCATAAAAGCTTTTTGAGTATAGGAAATTTAGAGTTTAGGAATTTCTACTTAATTGTAATACGCAGCACTCTGGGTATTTTCCAGATTTTGTAAAAAAAATTTCCTGCTAGGTGCATAAACATATAAAGCCATCGTATACAGCCACAGAGAGACGCAAGCACAGGTTAATACCTGATAGCCCAGGTCAATTTCTGAACATCATTACAAAACATCAAAGGAGAAAAATCATGTCCAATATTGACATTATCCGCGCTTGGAAAGATGAAGAATATCGTAACAGCTTGAGTCAAGAACAGCGATCGCAGTTACCCGAAAATCCAGCTGGGTTGATTGAGCTTCCAGATGAGGTAACGCAAACACTTGCTGGTGGCGGATTTACTAAAGGTGTTACCTGTAAAGGTCGAAAGGGATTTTCTTATGGAATTATTTGCGACATCATCAGAGGATGATCGCATCTCAGTAACATGGCAAAAAGTATTAACAGATTTCTCTAGTGTATTAGCACAGTGCTAACCAAGAAGGGTGAGCCTCTTTGGTTCACCCTTTCTCAACTTTTGTGAACATTCTATAAATTGACTTTGGGAAATTGATCAAGCCATCAGTATCAATGTTCCTTCGAGAAACTATGCCTGATCGAGATAATGCTATGAACAAACAATGGTATCAAGCTCTCACGTTAGCTGAACGTATTGCCTTACCCGGTGTACTTACTCCTAAGACATCCAAACAAGAAATCAATACAAAAATAGCACAGCAACGGATGCAACGCTGGCGGGAACAAAACCCATTTATGAAAGATTCCAACTGGGTGCAGCGTCTAGCGTTGGATGGTATTACCGAGAAAGAATTTCTCAATCTTTTGGGTGAGCCGATTGAGGTTATGTGCGATCGCCTTTCTTCACCTCCAGCATGGTTGTCAGAAATAGAGCAGGCATTTGCTGGACTGGCTAACTCTGATCCTGATATGTTTTTCCCTCCAGAAATACTCAAAGAAGGGACAACTGGTTTTTTATATGCCGTAGAGCCACTAATTAAACAAGGCTTTGACCAACTAGATGAAGAAGTACAAAAACTAATACAGACCCAATCAGAGTTGCCTTTTGACCCTAAAACTGTGATGGAAGTGCTGTTTGCTAACCTTCCCGAGCGATTGCTGGGGATGTTAGACCGGACTATGATTCTGGAGATTAATGTCGCACGACTCCAAGGATTGCTAAATGGTGATACTCCCCTAGAACGATTTCAAAACTTCATAGCGGGTTTCAGACAGAACACTAAAGCTTTGGCCTTATTTCAAGAATATCCAGTTTTAGCTCGCCAAATCAAGATTTGTATTGATAACTGGATAAAGTTCAGTTTAGAGTTTCTTCACCATCTTTGTGCTGATTGGAGTGAGATCCGCAACAGTTTCAGTCCAGAGAATGAGCTAGGACAACTTGTAGAGTTGGAAGGCAGTTCAGGGGATAGCCATCGAGGTGGCCGTTCTGTTTTGATTGCTAAATTTAGCTCTGGGTTACAAATAGTTTATAAACCGAGAACCTTAACTGTTGATGTGCATTTTCAGGAGCTACTAACCTGGCTCAATGAGCGGGGTACTCATCCACAATTTCAAACTTTAAAGATTCTAGACCGCAATTCTTATGGTTGGGTTGAGTTTGTTAGTGCCTCTGGATGTAACACAAAAGCAGAGATAAAACGTTTTTATGAACGTCAGGGTGGCTACTTAGCGTTGCTCTATGCCTTAGAAGCAGCTGATTTTCACAGTGAGAACTTAATTGCAGTAGGTGAGCATCCCATTTTGATTGATTTAGAAGCTCTATTCCATCCTAACTTTGAGAAAGTCGATCTTGTCAAATCAGACCTACTTGCTTACCAAAAAATAGCTTACTCAGTTTTGAGTATTGGATTATTGCCACAGCGAATTTATGCAAATGCTGAGTATGAAGGCATCGACTTAAGTGGTTTGGGGTCTGTACAAGGTCAACTGACTCCTCATCAAGCTCTTTATTTGGAAAAACAGGGAACTGATGAAATGTCTCTGAAGCGCAAGCGGATAGAGATGTCAGGAGATCAGAATCGACCGACTTGGGATGGACAAGAAATAAATGTATTGGAATATACAGATTCACTAATTACTGGGTTTACCAACATTTATCGGTTGCTTTTGACACACCGAGACGAGTTACTGGCTGAAAACGGCCCTTTAGCTCGCTTTGCTGAGGATAAAGTGCGGGCTATTATTCGTTCCACCTATACCTATAGTTTAATATTATCTGAAAGTTTTCATCCCGACGTGTTACGTAATGCCTTAGATCGCGATCGCTTGTTTGACCGTCTCTGGCTAGGAATTGAACAAGAACCACATTTAACTAAAGTTATCACTGCTGAACGCAATGATTTATGGCAGGGTGATATTCCCCTGTTCACAACTCTACCTAATTCGCGGGATCTGTGGAGTAGTTCTGGAGAGCGAATTGCCGATTTTTTTGCAGAATCAGGCATGGCTTTAGTGCAACGCCGTATTCAGCAACTTAATGAAGCTGATTTGACACAACAACTGTGGTTTATTCGGGCTTCTCTAACTACATTGGTAACGGTAGGAGAGCAAACACAATCGCCCAGTTATCTTGTTACTGAAGTGCAGCATCAAGCTAGTCGTGAGCAATTACTGGTAGCAGCACGGGCAGTTGGCGATCGCTTAGAGACACTGGCATTATGTAGTGAACAGGATGCTACTTGGATTGGTTTGCAGCTAACTCCTCAAGAAACATGGTTTCTCACCGCGCTGAACATGGATCTGTATAACGGATTATCGGGAGTGACACTGTTTCTCGCCTATTTGGGTGCTGTTACCGCAGAAGAACGCTATACTAACCTGGCAAAAGCTGCATTGACGACAATCCGTCGCCAGGTAGAGGAGAATAAATCCTTCATCTCATCCGTTGGTACTTTTGATGGGTGGGGAGGAATCATCTATACCCTATCGCATCTGAGTACACTGTGGAATCAACCAACATTGCTGACTGAGGCAGAAAAGATTGTTCAACGTCTCCCTGATTTGATTGAGAAAGACGAACAATTTGATCTTATTAGCGGTGCAGCTGGGTGCATTGGTAGTTTAATTACTCTGTATCGCTGTGCCCCATCTGATCGCACCCTTGCTGCTGCAATCCAATGTGGCGATCGTCTCATCGCCTGCGCTCAACCTATGAAGCACGGTGTTGCTTGGAATACGAAGACATCAACGACAGCACCGTTGGCAGGGTTTTCTCATGGTGTAGCGGGGATAGCTTGGGCGCTGCTAGAGTTGGCATCATTAACTGGTGAACAGCGTTTTCAAACCACCGCTCTGGCTGCCATTGAGTATGAACGCAGCCTTTTTGATCCTGAAGTGGGAAACTGGCTAGATTTACGCAATTTTACGGCTCAAGTCATCGAAAAAAATAACAACCAACATACTTGCATGACGGCGTGGTGTCATGGCGCATCGGGAATTGGGCTGGCTCGCTTACGTTGCCTTCCGCATCTCGGCGATCGCAAAGTGCGTTCCGAAATTAACACAGCCCTAAAAACCACCATAGCTCATGGATTTGGTGACAATCACTCTCTCTGTCATGGAGATTTGGGCAACCTAGAATTGCTGTTGCAAGCCAGTCTCACCCTTGATGATCCTCAATGGAAAACTCAAGTTGATCGCTTTGCCGCCATCATCCTCGAAAGTATTAATAAACACGGTTGGCTTTGTGGCGTTCCCTTGGAAGTTGAGACACCAGGACTGATGACTGGACTAGCAGGTATTGGTTATGAATTACTGCGCCTAGCAGCACCAGAGAGTGTTCCTTCGGTATTAGGACTAGAACCTCCCAAGCTGAACAGCCCAGTGCAGAGACAAATCGAGTATGCAACACTACCCAATAACTGACAATGAAATTCCAGCTTATTCAACAGCATAGTGAAGAAGACTGTGGTGCTGCAAGTCTTGCTTCAATTGCTAAATATTATGGCAAAACCTTCACCATCAGCCGATGTCGGGAAGCTGTAGGCACAAGACAGCAAGGAAGCACCCTCTTAGGATTGAAACAAGGAGCAGAAGCCCTTGGTTTCAACGCAAGGGCAGTGAAAGTAACTTTAGAAACTTTCAACGAAAAAGACATTCCTCTACCAGCTATCATCCACTGGAAAGGTTATCATTGGGTAGTTTTGTACGGCAAGCGGGGCAATAAATACGTCGTTGCTGACCCTGGTGCAGGCATCCGTTATCTGGAAAAAAAGTGGCTTCTCGAAGGATGGACAAACGGGGTAATGCTTCTTCTAGAACCAGATCCAGTCCGCTTTTTTACTCAAGAAGATGAACAAGAGAAAATTGGCGGTTTTGGAGGCTTCCTACGGCGTGTTTGGCCTTATCGTGCCATTCTTGCTCAAACTTTATTACTCAACTCGGTTTTAGGTTTACTCTCCCTCGCCTCTCCCTTCCTGTTGCAAATTCTCACCGATGACGTGCTAGTTCGTGGAGATACCCAACTTCTGACTAGCGTTGCCATTGCCGTCATCGTCATGCATCTAGTTAGCAGTAGCCTGAAGTTAGCACAATCAAATCTTGTCGCTCACTTTGCCCAACGTCTGCAACTAGGACTAATTTTTGAATTCGGACGACAAATTCTGCGCTTACCTTTAAGTTACTATGAATCCCGTCGCAGTGGCGAAATTGTCAGTCGCCTAGAAGATATTCAACAAATTAACCAGTTAATTTCTGAAGCTGTTGTGAGTTTGCCCAGCCAGTTGTTTATCGCCTTAGTTTCCTTAAGCTTGATGCTGTTCTACAGTATAAAACTCACAGTATTAGCTGGGGCGATCGCTCTTTTAATGACTCTCTCAACAGTAATTTTCTTACCCACCCTCCAGCAAAAAATTCGCAGCGTTTTGGTCTTATCAGCCGAAAATCAAGGTGTTTTGGTAGAAACTTTCAAAGGTGCTATTACCCTGAAAACTACTGCCGCCGCTCCGCAATTCTGGGAAGAATTTCAGAGCCGATTTAGTCGCCTTGCTAACCTTACCTTCCGTACTATTCAAATTGGTCTTGTCAACGGCATTTTCTCAAACTTAGTATCCAGCATCGGTAGCATAGCTTTACTCTGGTTTGGCAGTACTCTAGTGATTAGTCAGGAATTATCTATTGGGATGCTTCTGGCATTTAATAGCATGAATGGTAACTTTACTAGCTTTATTGAAACCACTATCAGCTTTGTTGATGAATTCACTCGTGCCAAAACTGCTACTCAACGCCTCACTGAAGTTATTGACGCTACCCCAGAAACTCTAGATAATAGCCAAAAGCCTTGGGTAAAAATTCAGAGCAACGCAGATATCATTTGTACCAACCTCAATTTTCATCATGCAGGCAGAGTTGAACTGTTGCAAGATTTCTCTCTAACTATTCCTGGTGCCCAAGTAATTGCCCTAATCGGCAAATCTGGCTGCGGTAAAAGCACCCTAGCTAAATTGATTGCAGGTTTATATCAACTCCAGTCTGGCAATATTCGCTTTGGCATTTACAACCTAGAAGACCTTTCTCTAGATTGCTTCCGCCAACAAGTGGTTCTAGTTCCTCAAGATGCACACTTTTGGAGTCGGTCGATTATGGAAAATTTCCGTTTAGGTTCGCCTCACATTACCTTTGAGCAGATTGTGCAAGCTTGCCAGATTGCTGGGGCTGATGAGTTTATCAGCAACCTTCCCGACAAATATCAAACTGTCTTAGGAGAATTTGGTGCGAATCTCTCTGGTGGACAACGGCAGAGATTAGCTATTGCCAGAGCCATAGTTAATAACCCGCCAGTGCTGATTTTAGATGAATCTACTGGCGCACTCGACCCAGTTAGTGAAGCCGAAGTATTAAACCAGTTGCTAACTCACCGCCAAGGTCAAACCACTATTTTAATCAGCCACCGTCCCAAAGTTATCCAGCAAGCTGATTGGATTGTCATGCTGGAAAAAGGACAACTGAAAATTCAAGGTTCTCCAGAGGTTCTGTGTCATCAAGCTGGTGAGCATTTAGATTTTCTCGACGGGGTTGATTTATCGAGAGTCAATGGTTTCGGCAAAAATCTTGCCAACTTTCATCTGAATGGAAGTCCCCCAACTAGCATTCGCTAATCTCTACCCAGAAAACTGTCATGCTTAACCAGATTAACGCCGACTCTCTGCCCCTAGTTGAAAGCAATGAATTCCTCCCGCCGATTGGTAATTGGGCGAGATTAGGCGGTTTGGTACTCGTCGCTGCTGTTGGCGGAGCGATCGCACTATCTTCTATGATCGAATATAAAGTAACCGTTAAAGGGCAGGCAAGTATCCGACCCACAGGAGAATTGCGGCTTGTGCAAGCAGCGACAGAAGGTCAGGTAACAAACATATTTTTTAAAGAAAATCAGGTAGTGAAAAAGGGAGACGTGCTAGCCACTATTGATGATTCCCGCCTGCAAACTCAAAAAAGCCAACTGCAAAGCAACATCCAGCAGACGCAACTGCAACTATTGCAAATCGATGCCCAAATTCAAGCTTTGAACCGTCAAATTAAAGCGGAAACTGAGCGCAAAAACCGTGCGGTTATTTCGGCTCAAGCTGCATTCAATCGCTCTCAACGCAATTATCAAGATCAGCAAATTACTGTCAAAGCAGAAGTAGAAGAAGCCGAGGCGAACTTAAAAAGAGCGCAAAATGAATGGTCTCAAGCACAGGTAGAACTGCGTTCATCGCGTGCAAATCTCCAGTCAACCGAGGCGGCGATGAGCGCCGCTCAAGCCAAACGCGATCGCTATCAAAAAGTAGTTGAAGCCGGTGCTTTGTCTCTGAATCAATTAGAAGAAGTGCAGTTAGATGTTGCTCAACAAAAACAAGAGGTTGAGGTGCGACGAGCTACTGTTGAAGCGCAACAGCAAATTATTGCCCAGCGACAACAAGCGATCGCCGCCGAGCAAGCAAAACTGCGCCGCGTTAAAGCTGCTCTCAATCCCAGTGATTCCGAAATTGCGATCGCTAAAGAGACTATTGCCCAAGAAAGTGCTAGCGGTCAAGCCACTCTCGCCATCCTCAATCGAGAATGGGAAGCTTTGTTTCAGCAGAGGATTCAAATGAAAAATCAGATCCAGCGTGACACCAGGGAACTACAACAAGTACAAAGCAACCTTAGCCAAACTAAAATTACAGTCACCGAAGACGGGATTCTCTCTCAACTAAATCTACGAAATCCCGGTCAATCAGTGCGTCTGGGTGAAGAAATTGCTCAAATTGTCCCTAGCAATGCTCCTTTAGTCATCAAAGCCTCCGTCTCCCCTGATGATGTTAGTAAATTGGCAAAAGGTCAAAAAGTCCAGATGCGGGTTTCTGCCTGTCCCTATCCCGACTACGGGACTCTTAAGGGTGTTGTCAGCCAAATTTCTGAAGATACGATCAAATCTCAAGGGAATCAGCTTGTGTCCACAGTCGCCAATGTTTCTAATTCCATGCAGAGTAGTAGTGCAAGTTCTTTCTATGAGGTAACAATACTCCCAGAAAGCCTGTTCTTAGGTAAAAGCAACCATCAGTGTACTATTCAACCGGGAATGCAGGGAAAAACTGATATTATTTCTCGTGAAGAGACAGTTTTGAAATTCCTACTCAGGAAAGCGAGGTTAATTGCAGATTTGTAAGACGTTTTTGCACTAATAGGGGAAATGGAAATATACGTATTTAGGATTGTCGTAACTTGAGAAGTTTATGAGTTAAGACTTTTGTTGAACCCATTTTGTAACAAAGTTAATTTATATATATTTGTGAAGACTCAGACACCTATGCACCAAAAAAAATCGTATAAATATTTCGAATTTGATGCAAATCTTCATAAAAAAATAGAAAAATGCAGTAATAATACGGTGTTTTGTGGTTTAATTAGGCTAAAGCACTCAACTAAAAAGAATATTTAATGTAACTTTTTGGAATTCAAAACTATAAATCATATTAATCTGCTTTTTTTCTAAATTTAATACTTTCTTAAGCAGCATTTTAAACATAACCAATTTAAATTACATAACTATTGGAGGTAAATCGATGAAATTTTTGATGACTTTCACAATAGCTAGCACGATTATTACATCAACTTTTGTGCAGCCAGCAATAGCTCAATGGAGAACAGGAAACACCTATTCAGAAATGGGAGAAAATCAAGCAGGTGTTCTGTCTCAATTCAGCTTAGTGAATAAAACAAAAAATTTTAAGTCTATAAATGATGAAGCTAAAAATAATCCTAATTTAGGAATCTTTCGAGGAGCAATAGAAAATTATCAGTATGGATTAGCTTGGGCTTGTAGTACTACATTTCCAGGTATTTATGACGATAAAGGGAATCTATTACCTCCTTGTAATTCTGGCACCCGTGGCACTCCTCCTACTTCTTCTCGAAGTGTTTATTTTTTCGATAATTCTGGGTTTCTACTTTTAATAAAGCCTTTTAATCCATCTACTGTAGGATTTAATGGAGATTTATATGCTGAACTGATACCAAACGATCCTCTTTTTGGGGGCAAGCGTAATACTATTGGTTATAAAATTTTTAAACCAGGACAAAAACAAGCTGTTCAAACTTATAGATTAGACTTATCTGCTTTAGATATTAATCAAGACAAAGCTATTAATGATTTAGCATATATACTACAAAAAGATTTGTTATCTAAAGCTATTGCAGTGAAAAGTTCGCCTCCTGATAATAAACCCCGGCTATCTTCATTAGCAAATATTCTTCTACAACAACGTTTTAAAAAAGGAATACCTCCAGTTTTTAAACAACCTTAATAAATAAATATGAGGAGGCAAGTTGATAAAATTAATGATGGCTTTAAATATAGCATTATTTGGTAAATACTTCCTCCTAAAGCGCAAGTTTAATCTTAATAAATCATCACGAAGCAAGGGAAATATCAATAAATTTAACATTTAGAAATTTTGATGATATTTTTGTGTATTTTTTTAAAGAAATACACAAAAATAATGCAATATATCAAAATATATAAATTTTAACTATGGGTCGTGATTATGCAAAATTTTATTACTAAATTATCTCTAGTCAATTGCGGTTTTATATTTTATATACTAACCTCTACACCAACTATAGCTCAGATAATTCCAGATCAAACTTTACAGAATAACTCCATCGTTCCACCAAATTGTACGAATTGTGAAATTACGGGTGGGACGACGGTTGGTAACAATCTGTTTCATAGTTTTGAGAAACTTTCGATTCCTACAAATGGCGTTGCATACTTTCAAAATGATGCAAATATACAAAATATTATTAGTCGGGTTACAGGTCAATCTCAGTCTATTATTGATGGATTAATCCGTACTAATAATCGCGCGAACTTATTTTTAATCAACCCAAATGGAATTATTTTTGGTAATAACGCTTCTCTCAGTGTTGGTGGGTCATTTATTGCGACTACAGCCAATAGAATGAAATTTGCTGATGGCTCTGAATTTTTAGCTACACCAACCCAGGCTAACTCTCTATTGACTATCAGTGTGCCTGTGGGTTTAGGTTTTGGGGAAGTACCAGGAAAAATCGTTAATCAAGCGATCGCACTTGGTTTACAAGTACCCTCAGCTAAAACTCTAGCACTTATTGGTGGCGAATTAGCTTTAGAGGGAGGCTTTTTAACAACACCAGGAGGAAGAATTGAGTTAGGGAGTGTCTCAGGTAATAGTTTCGTTAACCTCACACCTATAGATAAAGGTTGGTTTTTAGATTATGAGGGTGTGCAAAACTTTCAAGACATCACGCTGTCTCAAGCAGCCTATGTTGGTTCTAGCGATTTCCTCGGTGCTGATATGCAAATACAGGGAAGGCGCATTAATATAACCGAAGGTAGTCAGGTGAGTTCTGTAGCTGGTGTTAATGGACAAGCAGCTAATTTGAATATACGTGCTTCAGAACAATTGGAGTTAGTAGGAATAACAGGAGATTCATACCCAACAGCTATTTTTAATGAAGTTGAGGATGACGTTTCAGGGGAAGGAAAGACTCTGACAATTGAAACTCGGCGTTTAATTGTGCAAGGTGGCGCACAGATATCAACTACTACTTATGGTGCAGGTCAAGGAATTGACTTATCAGTAAAAGCTCTAGAATTTATTCAACTTGTAGGTAACTCACTTAGATTTCCCAGTGGCTTATTTGCTAGAGTACAAGCAAGAGCTACAGGCGATGGTGGAGGATTGACAATTGAAACAGAAAATCTACGGGTTCAAGGTGGAGCGCAAGTTTCCACTGATACTAGAGGTGCAGGTAAAGCTGGAGAATTACGAGTGATAGCTTCTGAGTCAGTAACATTGGAGGGAAGGCGACCAGATGGCTTAGTAGGTAGCGGTTTATTTGCTCAAGTAAGTACAGGTGCTACAGGTGATGGTGGCATTTTAACTGTGAATACTCAAAAATTAAATGTTTTGGGTGGAGCGCAGATTTCCACATCTGCACGTAGTGGTGGAAAAGGAGGAACTTTAACTATCGATGCCACTGATTCTATTTTAGTGAGTGGCACGGCTGCGATCGCAGATGATTTTAGCAGAAGTAACATCCTCGTTTCTGCTGAACGAGGAGCTACCCGCGATGCTGGAGAATTGAACATTACCACTAATACTCTAATTGTAGAAAATGGAGGCAGAATATCAGCAGACAATTTCGGTTCTGCTCAGGGAGGAATTGCCAATATAAAGGTGAGACAGTTCCTCATTCGTAATGGTGGGGAAGTAAGAGCAGGCTCATTTAGTGGTGGCGCAGGTAGAACTTTAGATATTAATGCTACAGAGTCTGTTGATGTTTTTGGAGTTGGCAATATTGGCGGTGAAGAAGTAGCCAGTACCTTATTCTCCCAAGCCCAAGGAAGCGGCAAAGCTGGAAGTTTATTTGTCAACACACCAATTTTGAATGTCCGTGAGCGAGGTGAAGTCACTGTCAGCGCTACAGGGACTGGTACAGCAGGTAATTTAACTGTAAACGCCAACACAATTCGTCTCCATCAAGGTCGACTCACCGCAGAAACTAATGCCGGTGAAGGTGCAAATATTAGTTTAGAAAACGTAGAATTTTTATTTCTGCAAAATCAAAGTCTAATTTCTGCTCAAGCTTTCAATAATGCTAAAGGAGGTAACATCACCATTAATGCATCTGATGGCTTTATTATTGCTTCTCCCAACCAAAATAATGATATTGTCGCCAATGCTTTTCAAGGACAAGGTGGCAATATTAACATTAATGCTCAGAGTATTTTTGGTCTAGAAAAACGTTCATCAACGCCACCAAATAACACCAACGATATTGACGCTAGTTCCCGTTTTGGTTTAACAGGTACAGTCATAATTAATACGCTAGATGTAGACCCCAGTCGTGGCTTAGTAGAGTTACCTAACAATTTCACGGATGCGTCACAACAAATTGTCTCTAGTTGTAACCCCGGAAATCCTGCTAGACGTAGTTCTTTTACTGTCACAGGAAGGGGAGGAATTGCCCGCAGTCCAATGGAACCATTTCAGGGTGAAGTATCTACAGCAAGATGGATAACATTAGATACGATAAATGAGCGTCAAAACAGTAATATGAGCAACGAAAGTCTTCAATCTCCCATACCGGAAATAGTCGAAGCGCAAGGCTGGATTGTCGATAAAAACGGTACTGTATCTCTAGTAGCTCAAGCCCCAAATATTACGCCTCGTGGTTTGTCTGTTTCTAGTGGTGTTTGCTCGGTTAAGTGATGTCAGAATTTTTCATGCGACAAAACTCGATTTTTTACAAACTATTTCAACAATTTCCCACCCTTTTATTTGAATTATACTTATACTTACCAATTTGATTCAGTAGCTATCAAAAAACCCAAATTACACAGTTAAATTTTACCAGGTGACTGATTTGCAGTCGTGGTTAGAAGCGAGTTGAGGCTCATTAACTGCATATACTCTGACAACAGTCGTATCTAGTAGCATAAGTAATTACGCAAAATTAATTACAGTCATTGCGAGCGAAGCGTTCGCGGAGCGTCTCGTAGAGATAGCAATCCCAGCCCTTGCGATTGCTTCATTTCGCTTCGCTGCATTCGCAATGACATTATGTAATTAATTATGTTTACCTACTTAATATCTTGTATTAAAGTAAGTTACGTTGCCATATCTGGAGTACTAACGTTGAGTAAGTTAGTAGTTTTAAAGTTAGGTACGGGAAGTTTTGAAGTGGGATTTCCTGTAACATTGCAAATTGGTGATGAAAATGTCAGGCCAATTGTAGAGATTAGTGGCGAACTACCGCCAGACCCAGAAATTCCCCTTTGTTACCATCAATGGCAGTCTATTTACTGTAAACTTAAATTTCCTGGTCGCCCGATTGGTATTCCCAAACAATCAAAACAAACCCCTTCCTTAGAAGATTGCCAAAAAGCTGCGGATAGTTTGAGAATCCGCTTAAATATCTGGCTATCGTCCCATTGTTTTCGCTCTATCCGCGAAAAATGGCTGGAAAAGCTGCTACCAGAAGACCATATCCGCGTACTACTCCAAACCAATGACTTGAGATTGCAAAAACTCCCTTGGCATTTGTGGGATTTATTAGAACGTTATCCCAAAGCCGAAATTGCTCTGAGTGCGCCTAATTATGAACAAGTTAGCCGCAATTCGCACCCTCAATCGCAGGTGAAAGTTTTAGCAATTTTGGGTAACAGTCAGGGAATTGATATCCAAGCTGACAGTCAGCTTCTTAAAAAATTACCTTATGCAAATACTACTTTTTTAGTCGAGCCATCAAGTAAAGACCTCACTGACCAGCTATGGGAACAAGACTGGCAGATTTTATTTTTCGCCGGACATAGTGCTACTGATGGAAGCGGTAATGAAGGGAAAATTTATATTAATCAAACAGAAAGTTTGACAATTAATCAATTAAAGTATGGTTTGCGAAAAGCAGTAGAACGAGGGTTACATTTAGCAATTTTTAACTCCTGTGATGGTTTGGGTTTGGCGCGGGAGTTTGCAGATTTGCATATACCCCAAATCATTGTTATGCGAGAACCAGTTCCTGATAGGGTGGCGCAAGAA
Organism: Nostoc sp. UHCC 0252; assembly: GCF_034931145.1. Taxonomy (NCBI): domain Bacteria; kingdom Bacillati; phylum Cyanobacteriota; class Cyanophyceae; order Nostocales; family Nostocaceae; genus Nostoc; species Nostoc sp. UHCC 0252. Next base: position 20,344 of record NZ_JAYGHE010000013.1, read on the forward strand.
TTTTTGAAGTATTTTTTAGAAGCTTTTGCCTGTGGTAAATCTTTATACATAGCAGTCAGAGAAGCGCGGGAACGGTTGCAAGGACTAGAAACTCAATTTCCCTGTGCTACTTGGTTGCCTGTAATTTATCAAAATCCAGCAACAATGCCTTTACTGTGGCAAGAATTGCACGTCAACCAGAATAGTCAAGAAATAATACCCGTACCCAAAACTCCAACTAGGGAAGGTATCAATCTACGACAAGCTTTGTCTGCGGTCATGCTTGCCAGCATAGTCATTACACCATTGTTAATGGGAGTACGGTATTTTGGTTTACTGCAATCATGGGAGTTAACGGCATTTGACCATCTGTTACGTCTGCGCCCCCAGGAAAAACCAGATTCTCGCATACTGGTAATTACAGTTACCGAAGAAGATGTACAAGCCCAATCTCCCAATCGACGGGGGTCTTTATCAGATGAGGCTTTAGATAAGTTATTAGCAAAATTGGAGGCATATCAACCACGGGTGATTGGTTTGGATATATACCGCGATTATGCTGTACAGCCAGCTTATCCAAAATTGGCAGAACGGATGAGAAATAGCGATCGCTTTGTGGCAGTATGTCAAGTTAGTAACCCCCAAACTAGCAAACCAGGCATCAAACCACCACCAGAAATTTCTCCCGACGCTCTCGGCTTTAGTGATATCGTCATCGATGCTGATAATGTGGTACGGCGGCATCTGTTGGCGTTAACTCCCCCTCCCTCATCTCCCTGTACTGCACATTATGCCTTAAATGTGCAGTTGACATTACGTTATTTATATGCACAAGGAATTAAGTTACAATTTAGCCCTGATGGTGTATGGCAATTAGGTAAGCTTACCTTAAAACCAATTGAGGCTCATACCGGAGGCTACCAAGGTATTGATGCGTTGGGACACCAAATTTTACTTAATTATCGTTCTTTTTCTAATTTAGAAGCGATCGCACCCCGCATTACCCTACAACAAGCGCTGTCTGGTAAACTAAAAGCCGATGCAGTTAAAGACCGGATAGTTTTAATTGGTACAACAGCTGAAAGTTTTCGTGATTATTCATTGACTCCCTACGCTTCTTCTCAAGGTAAATCACAGGAAATAGCAGGAGTTTTTTTACAAGCACAGATGGTAAGTCAGTTATTGAGTGCGGCTTTAGATGGGCGGACTCTTTTATCGACTTGGGATGTATGGAGTGAAGTGATGTGGGTTTGGGGTTGGGCTATCACAGGGGGTTTGCTTGCAGCTTATCTGCGCTCAAGTACTGCTTTGGCCTTGGCAATAGGGGTAGCATTCCTGAGTTTATACGGTTTTTGCCTGATATTCTTAATACTATATAGTTATTGGCTTCCCTTCGTACCTGCGGCGATCGCTTTAGGAAATAGTGCTGTTATCTTAGTAGCCTTCATAAAACCTATCAAAGAATCATAAAAATATCTTTTTGCCTAACAACAAATTATGAAAAACCTTCAATTAACCATAGCCTTGGTGATAGCATTCACTAGTAATATATCCTACCCTCTACAACTCCAGGCGTTACCAGTTAATAATCATCTGGCCTCAGTCAAATTTATCCCACCACCGCCACCGCCAGACCGAAGTGCAGCAGGTTCTAGAGGTGGGGCTGCAAGCCGTGGATGCGATGCAGCGAATCAAACGGTAACAGCCTTAGTACCCACCTATCAACAAACTCTTAACCAGAATAAGCAAGCAGTTGTTCCCATAACTCAAGTTTGGGGTTTAACAAACGCTGAACATCCTTACTTCTTATTTTTTGTTCCCTACAAAGCCTCATCTATAGCCAACATAGAATTTGTTTTGCAAGAGCGAACCAATAACAAAAGCCAAACTTTATACCGAACTTATCTGATCCCACCAGAATCACCAGGAATTATTAGCGTTCATTTTCCGCCAAATGAAAGTTCTTTGCAGGTGGGGAAAATGTATCACTGGTTTTTTAAGGTAAGGGTTCAATGCGACCATAAACAACCTACAAAACTGGATTATGTAGATGGTTGGGTGCAAAGGGTTAACCAAAATACAACATTAACAGAACAACTTAAACAAGCAACACCCCAACAAAAAGCGACGCTTTATGCAGCAAATGGTATTTGGTACGATGCTGTCGTGAGTTTGGCACAATTACGCCATAGCAATCCCCAAAATGAGATTTTACTAGCAGAGTGGAAATCTTTGCTTTATTCAGTTGGCTTAGAAGAAATAGCTAATCAACCACTGATTAATTGTTGCCAACCCCGTTTTAATGATCCTAATTAATTGAGTAAAAAGCTCAATTTATGGGCTTGAACCATTTTTGAGTGTAGCATTCAGTACATCAATTAGTTGCTAAATTTGAACTAGCGATCGCCTAATATCATGTCCGGCAAATTACTTGTGATATGTCATTGCGAGTGCAACGAAGTGGAAGGAAGCAATCGCAAGGCTTTTGGGATTGCTTCACTTCGTTCGCAATGACAATTATTTAACCGGACATGATATAACTCATAACAATATAGATTTCAGCGTGTTATTTAATTCACTTAGTAACAGTGTATTAGTTTACACTGTTATAAATATAGTATTGCTAAATCATAAATGCAGCTAATACTACTACCAGAAAATCACTAAAATACTGATGCCAAAATATGCAGACACAAAACTATAGGTCTGGATTAAAGTAAAGCTTGATGAATTATTTGATCAATACTGATTACCTGAAGCGTTATGACCTTAAGATTTTCTCAAGATATAAAGTCATTATTGCAACATTTAGCTGAAAAACCTCTGACTCTAGGTGATGTGATTTCTGAAACCTCAGAACGAGGTTTTAGCTTAGTGATTGCATTGTTGGTGTTACCATTTTTGATACCCACGCCACCGGGGTTAAGCACTCCTCTCGGTATAGCTTGTTTGTTGATGTCAGGACAGATGGCTTTGGGGAGGCGTACACCGTGGCTGCCGAAAAAAATTGCCAGCCTTAAATTCCCTAATTGGTTTGCTCAAACACTGTTGAAAAATTTACAACGTGTGACCAAAGTCTTAGAAAAAATCTCCCGTCCGCGTTTTCAGAAGGTTGCCGAAAATCCCTTAATTTGGCGGTTCAATGGGATATGTCTCACCTGGTTGGCAATATTACTAATGTCGCCATATCCTCCTGCTACAAATCCTATTCCTGCTGTGGGAATGTTACTTTTAGCAGTTGCAACTATCGAATCTGACGGTATATTGATGTGCTTAGGCTATGTAGCCACCGTTTTGAATACCTTGTTTTTCGGTTTTGCCTTTTACCTTTTATATACTGGGGCTACCTATTTGTTACCTAATCTTTTTCGGTAAACTAATCACTTTTAGGCATTATCTGATGAAACCATAGTCGAAAATTGGAACTCGCCAAACAGACACATCTGCTTGATACAGTTGTAGTAATAAGTATTTAGCTTTACCAACATAATTCTAAGTATTGACATATATCACTGATAGCTGAGAAAAGGTTTCCACATCCACGACAACTGTTTGCCATTTACTTATGAGCCAGTATATTTACAGTAGTTTCACAGATGATGAACTTAATTTTTCTGAGGAAGCAGAGGTTTTCGTTTTTCCCACTTCTTTCGCCCAGCAGCGATTGTGGTTTCTCGACCAGTTAGCACCGGGGAATCCATTTTACAACGTTTCAACAGCACTTCACCTGACAGGTTCCCTCAACTTCACCGCCTTAAAGCAGACATTCAACGAAATTGTACGTCGCCACGAAACGTTACGTACTAGGTTTGTTATGGTACAGCAACCAGTACAGGCGATCGCACCTAGCTTAACCATACCTCTTCCCTTAATAGACCTACGCAATTTCGACAGCCCAGAACGCGACACACGAGTGCAGCAAATCGTTACCCAAGAGGCTCAACACCCTTTCAATCTCACCACTGGGCCATTGCTGCGAGTAAAGCTGCTGCAACTGGATGAAGCAGAATATCTGCTGCTGCTAAATCTACATCACATAGTTGCCGATGGCTGGTCAATTGGAGTGCTAATTAAAGAATTGGGGGTATTATACAAAGCCTTGGCAGAGGATAAGCGAAGCTACTCCCTATCTACGCTTCTACCAGAACTACCCATTCAGTATGCAGATTTCGCTCAATGGCAACGGGACTGGCTACAAGGAGTGGCAGCAAACGGCATCTCGCCCCTACAAAGCCAGCTATTTTATTGGCAGAAGCAATTAAACGGGATTTCGGTATTGAATCTCCCCACCGACCGACTAAGACCAGCAGTTCCTAGCTACAGGGGTGCAAAACAATTTTTAGAGCTACCACACTCCTTAACTCAAGCGCTAGAGGCACTGAGTTACCAAGAAGGCCTTACCTTATTCATGACAATGCTGGCAGCGTTTCAGACTTTGCTCTATCGCTACACGCAGCAAGAGGATATTGCAGTTGGTTCACCTATTGCTAATCGCAATCGTAGCGAACTAGAAGGATTAATTGGTTTTTTTGTCAATAGCTTGGTGTTACGTACAGATTTCTCAGGGAACCCGACGTTTCGAGAATTGTTGAATCGAGTCCGAGAGGTAACTTTAGGAGCATACAGCCATCAAGATTTGCCCTTTGAAAAGCTGGTGGAAGAACTGCACCCAGAGCGGGATTTGAGCTATCATCCTTTTTTTCAGGTTGTATTTAGCCTACAAAACACTCCTATCGAAACCCTAGAGTTACCTGGGTTAACGCTCTCGCTATTTGAGTTCGATAGCAAAACTGCAAAACTTGATTTAGAGTTCCATTTGTGGCAAGACTTGGAAAGTTTGAAAGGACAAATGGTTTATAGCACCGATTTATTCGATGACAAAACCATTACGCGAATGTTGGGACATTTCCAAACGCTGCTAGAAAGCATTGTTGCCAATCCAGAACAGCGAGTTTCAGATTTGTCTTTGCTTACTGTGCAAGAACGACAAGAGTTATTAATTGATTGGAATGACACTAAACGAGACTATCCAGAGAATAAGTGTTTTCATCAGTTATTTGAAGCACAAGTGCAAGAAACTCCCGATGCGATTGCGTTAAACGCACGCTCCGCGATCGCACTAGTCTTTGACGATGAACAACTCAGCTACAACGAGTTAAATATACGCAGCAACCAACTTGCACATTATCTGAAAAAATTGGGGGTAGTCCCTGACGTTTTAGTAGGTATTTGCGTAGAGCGATCGCCAGAAGCGATCGTTGCACTATTAGGCATCCTCAAAGCAGGCGGAGCATACCTGCCTTTAGATCCGAGCCTACCTCAAGAACGTCTTAATTTCATCCTAGAAGATGCACAAGTTTCAATCTTGCTCACTCATTCCTCTTTAGCCCCCCTTTTTAAGGAGAGTTGGGGGGATCTCTTGTCTATAGTTTACATAGATAAAGATTGGGCAACTATTACGCAACACAGCCAAGAAAACCCAAACACCTGCGTAACATCTGACAACCTAGCTTATGTTATCTACACCTCTGGTTCAACAGGAAAGCCTAAAGGCGTTTTGCTCCAGCATCGAGGATTGTCAAACTTAGCGGCATCTCAGATTGAGGTTTTTAACTTACAACCGAGTAACCGCATTCTGCAATTCGCATCATTAAGTTTTGATGCCTCAATTTTTGAGATTGTCATGGCACTACAAACAGGAGCAACTCTTTATTTAGCAAATAAAGAATCCCTTTTACCCGGACAACCTTTGCTGAAATTATTGCGCGAAAAAGCTATTACTCACGTCACCCTTCCGCCAGCAGTCTTAGCTATCTTACCTGCAAAATCACTGCCGGCATTGCAAACTATCATTTGTGCAGGTGAATCCTGTACCGATGATATTGTAAAACGTTGGTGGAACTCTCAACGCCGGTTTTTTAATGCTTATGGCCCTACTGAAGCAACAGTTTGGTCAACCATTGCAGAGATTAGTACTATCAGTGAAAAACCGCCCATTGGTCGCCCTATTGCTAATACTCAAATTTATATATTAGATAAACATTTACAACTTTTACCAATTGGGATTACTGGCGAATTATACATAGCTGGTGAGGGATTGGCACAAGGCTATCTTAATCGCCCGGAATTAACTATTGAAACGTTTATTCCCAATCCTTTTAACGATAAAAAGGGAGCGCGACTTTACAAAACGGGTGATTTAGCTCGGTATCGACCAGATGGTAATATCGAATTTTTAGGTCGCATCGATAACCAAGTAAAAATTCGTGGATTCCGCATTGAGTTGTCAGAAATTGAAACAGTCCTGAGTCAGCATCAGAGTGTGCAAAAAGCAGTAGTAATTGTTAAAGAAAACGTATCTGGTGATAAGTACTTGGTGGCTTATATTGTTCTCAATGTAGAGATGCAACGGCAGTCGCTACAACGGGGGGAACCCCCGCAACGCGCTGCCTCAAATTTATCGTCACTACTACGTAAATTCTTAAAAGAAAAATTGCCAGAATACATGATTCCAAAAGCTTTTGTAATGCTGGATTCTCTGCCGCTAACAGCTAGTGGTAAAGTGGATCGTTTAGCGTTAACAGAAATCAACAGTCCGGCTAGCGGCTTAATAGATAAAACATTTATCGCTCCTCGGACTCCAACCGAGTCAACCTTAGCAAAAATTTGGGCTGAAGTGCTTAATATTGAGCGTGTGGGTATTTACGATAACTTCTTTGACTTGGGAGGAGATTCGCTGTTAACTGTACGTCTGATGAAGCAGATACACAAGCACTTTGAGCGGGAATTACCACTATCTAGCTTATTTTTAAATCCCACAATTGAAAGTTTAGCAATTTCTCTATCCTCACAAGCAGATTCTCTCTTGTGGTCTCCATTAGTTCCGATTCAACCTGCTGGCTCAAATCCACCTTTCTTCTGCGTTCATCCAGTTTTTGGTGTTGTTTTTCCTTATTACGAATTAGCTAATCATTTGGGAAAAAATCAACCATTTTATGGGCTACAACCTATTGGACTTGACGGAAAAAGTTCTCCATTGACTCGCATTGAGGATATGGCTGCTCACTATATTGAAGCATTGCGTAGAGTGCAGCCTAAAGGCCCTTATTTTTTAGGAGGTTGGTCTTTTGGAGGTTGGGTTGCTTTTGAAATGGCTCAACAACTCCAAAATTCTGGGGAAGAAGTGGCTTTACTTGCTGTGCTTGACACTTTAGCACCAATTCCAGGCAGTGTACCTTCTTTGGGTAGTGGTTTCAAGTTTATGCTGACAACAGTGGTGCGATATATATGGCCCTTTTTCCTGGATTATTTTTATCTAATTATTGCGATCGCTAAGAATAAAATTAACAGTTTAACTTCTCGATGGGCTAATTTTAATCAAATTGTGCGGTTTCAAACAAATCTCTTCTCTCACCTCATCCTAAAAGAGGATGCCCCAGTTAACGTTATACCTGAAGAATCCAAGTTAAGACTTTTAAGCGAGTTAGCAATTCGTCCAATGTTTCGTGTTTTTTATGCCAATAGCCAAGCAGTTCTTAACTACGTTCCGCAAGCCTACCCTAAACGAATTAATCTTTTCAGAACCAAGGTTCAATCAAGCATTGCCAAAGAAGATCCGAGTATGGGTTGGGATCAGCTAACTGTAGGAGGAACGGAAATCCATCATATTCCTGGTAATCACCTAACTATGCTGAGAAAACCCTATATCCAAATTCTCGCCGCACAGCTAAGAGCTTGTATTGAGAAATCACAGAATTTAAAATAAGGATCAATATGTCTTCTGAAGAAGTCTTCGTTTTTCCAGCATCTTTTGCCCAACAACGGCTATGGTTTCTCGACCAGTTGATCCCCGACAATAGTATCTACAATGTGCCGACAGTAATTCGTTTGAGCGGTTCCCTGAAATTAGCCGCACTAGAACAGACTTTTAACGAAATCGTGCGTCGCCACGAAACCTTACGCACAACTTTTATTGTGTCGGATGGGCAACCCCTACAGGCTATTGCACCCAGCTTAACAATACCTCTTTCTGTATTAGACCTCCAGCGATCGCCAGATGATGAACAAGAGGTTAAAGCAAAGTGCATTATTACCGCAGAGATAGAACGTCCCTTCGATTTATCCTCCGGGCCATTGCTGCGAGTTATACTCCTCGTCCTTTCTGAGACAGAACATATTCTATTACTGAATATGCACCACATTATCTGCGACGATTGGTCTATGGGGGTACTGATTCGGGAGCTGGGAACGCTGTACGCAGCTTTTGCACAAAATCAGCCTTCCCCTCTATTAGAACTGCCTCTTCAGTACGCCGATTTTGCTCACTGGCAGCGCGAGTGGCTGCAAGGAGAAGTACTCCAAACCCAGTTAGCTTACTGGCGGGAGCAATTAAAGGGTATTTCCGTACTGCATTTACCTACTGACAAACCAAGACCAGCTATACAAAGCTATCAAGGAGCAACCCAATTTCTAGAGTTACCGCTCAAGCTAATTGATGCACTAGAAAAGCTGTCACAGCAAGAAAGTGTCACCTTATTTATGACACTGGTGGCAGCATTTCAAACATTACTTTACCGCTACACACATCAAGAAGATATTGCGGTAGGTTCCCCAATTGCTAATCGGAACCACAGCGAAATTGAAGGAATAATTGGTTTTTTTGTCAATAGTTTAGTGCTACGTAGCAACTTATCTGAAAATCCCAGTTTTCGAGAACTATTAGGCAGAGTCCGCGAGGTAACATTAGGAGCATACAGCCATCAAGATTTGCCGTTTGAAAAGTTAGTCGAAGAACTGCATCCAGAGCGTAACTTGAGCCATCATCCCCTATTTCAAGTGGTGTTTGGTTTTCAGAATGCGCCAATGTCAGCGCTAGAACTGCCTGGATTAGTACCTAGCTTTCTGAATATTGACTTGAAAAAAACACGTTTTGATTTGGAACTGCATCTGTGGAAGTGTTCTGATGATTTTAGGAGCTTATGGGGCGGAAACTGGGAGTATTCTGAAGGTCTCCGAGGCGTAATGGTTTACAACACAGATTTATTTGATCGAGCCACTATTAGCCGGATGGTAGAACATTTTAAAACTCTGTTGTCAGCTATTGTTGAAAATCCAGAAGAACGAATTGCAAATTTACCGTTATTAAGTGAAGCGGAGTTACATCAGGTATTGGTGAAATGGAATAACACTCAAACAGATTATCCTCAAGATAGGTGTATCCATCAATTATTTGAAGAAAAGGTACAGCAGTATCCTGATTCTATAGCAGTAAACTTTGCTAACGAGCAGCTGACTTATCAAGAGTTGAATACTCGCAGCAATAAACTAGCACACCACTTACAAAAAATCGGAGTATGTTCAGAAGTTTTAGTTGGCATTTGTATCTCACAGTCTATAGAAATGATCGTCGGGTTATTGGGCATTCTTAAAGCTGGGGGAGTGTATGTTCCATTAGACTCAAGTTATCCTCAAGAACGTCTAAATTTTATGCTTGAAGATGCACAAGTTTCAGTGTTGCTGACACAAGAAAACTTGCTCAAGCATTTTGAAGGTTTCTCAAAGCCAATTATTTCTATAGATAAAGACTGGGAAATTATTACCCAAGAAAATCAAGACAATCTTGAAAGCGATTTAAATAGTAATAATTTAGCTTATGTCATTTACACCTCTGGTTCTACAGGAAAACCCAAGGGAGTTGCTGTACCTCACAAAGCTGTAAATCGGTTAGTTTGCAATACGAACTATATAAAATTTTCACCATCTGATAAAGTCGCCCAAGCCTCAAATGCTTCTTTTGATGCAGCGACATTCGAGATTTGGGGAGCGCTACTTAACGGCGCTCAACTTGTGGGAATTACTAAAGATTTAACCCTCTCGCCTCATGAATTTACATTACAACTACGAGAAAAAGATATCAACATTCTATTTTTAACTACTGCTTTATTTCAACAGATTGTTAGAGATGTTCCGCAAGCTTTTGCGACCTTGAAATATTTTCTATTTGGTGGCGAAACAGTTGATATGAGATGGATTAGAAAAATTCTCCAATTTGGTGCGCCAAAGCACTTAATTCATGTTTATGGGCCTACAGAGAATACAACATTTTCTTCTTATTACTGCGTAGAAGAGTTACCATCAGCCACATCTTTACCTATTGGTATCCCCATTACAAACACGCAGATTTATATATTAGATACCTATTTACAACTAGTGCCTATTGGCGTTACTGGCGAATTATATATTGGTGGGGAGGGGCTAGCACGAGAATATCTCAATCGCCCTGAACTTACTACTAAACACTTTATTTCTCATCCTTTTGGTGATAATCCCAAAACACGGCTTTATAGAACGGGTGATTTAGCTCGTTATTTAACTGATGGCAATATTGAATTTTTAGGCCGCATTGACAATCAAGTAAAAATTCGTGGCTTCCGCATTGAGTTGTCAGAGATTGAAGCGGTGTTGAATCAACATCCAGCAGTGAGAGAAACTGTTGTGATTGTTGGTGAGGATGTACCTGATGATAAGTATTTGGTAGCTTATATTGTTCTCAAACAGGAACAGATAGCGATGCAAGAGGTGCAAAGCTTTGCATCCTTACTTCGCCAATTCCTCAAAGAAAAGCTGCCAGAATATATGGTGCCAAGCGCCTATGTAGTACTGGAATCTCTACCTCTAACACATAATGGCAAAGTGGATCGGCGTGCTTTACCCATGCCTGATACAATTTCTTTCCATAATCAAGATTATGTGGCACCGCGATCGCAAATTGAAAAGTTACTTGCCCAAATTTGGGCTAAAGTCTTGGGAAAAGAGCAAATAGGTATCCACGACAATTTCTTTGAACTGGGCGGCCATTCTCTATTAGCGACTCAGCTAACTTCCCGCATCCGTGACACCTTCCAAATAGATTTGCCTGTACGTAATTTGTTTGAAGCACCAACCATAGAAAAACTTACTAAGTACATTGAAACAAGATGTTGGACGACAAAAGGCGTGGATCAAGTTGGAACTACGGGTCAGGAGCGAGAAGAGGTAGAATTCTAAAGAGAAACGCTTATACAAGCAGAAAATTATGAGGCATGAATATCATGAGCCTAAACCTTGCGATACCTTGTTCACTGCGTTGTCTTTTAGCTTCATACCATAGTTATAATCATCCAAGTTTCATTCCCAGGAATGATTTATACAGTCTTAGAAGTATGATCATAACTTTTTCAGAGTAAGGTAATTCTGCTTTCATGCGATCGCTCACCACAGGTTTATCTTCTTGCACCTGCACTCAGGTTCACCATTAATAAGTAGATATATACCCCTTGCGCTAGGGGTAATTACTAAAATTAATCAGTTAGCTTAATAGTGAAGCTTATTGAATGTATAAAGTATTATGAGTGACAACAAGCAACCTTTGAATCAAACTGATACCAATTCTTTCGTTCGTGAGGAAAGGATTGTTAAAAGTGAGAGTGAGAAAAAATTGCCTTTAAATGAAGCTGAAGAAAATTCTGAATCCAACTCAGAAGAAACATCAGACTCTTCATCCGGTTCAGGGATTAGTGCTAGGGTAGCTGGAGCTGCAATTGGTGGCGTACTAGGCGCTCGCTCTGGAGGCATTATCGGTGCTGTAGCAGGCTCAGTTGCAGGTGCGATCATTGGTAAGGGAACTGCTGATACAGTTAACCGCGCTGTAGATAATTTAGGGGATGCAGCTAACTCTGTAGCAGAGGGTGTTAAGCATTCTATAGAAGACATAGGCACAGCAGCCAAGGAAACGATTGAAGAAGTCAAGCCATCTATCACAGGGACAGCAGAAGCCGTTAAGCAAACAGTTGAAGAGTCCAAGCCTTCTATTAAAGGTATAGCTGAATCAGTCAATGAGACGGTTAAAGAGGCTAAACCTTCTGTGGTAGACGCAGTTAAGAACGTATCCGAAGAAATCAAGCCTACGATTAGAGACGTAAAAGGGTCAGTTCAGCATACAATCGAAGGTGTTCAGCCTTCTGTAGAAAGGGCTGCTAACTCTATTAAAAGCGCTACTGATGAAATAAAGCCTTCTGCCAAAGCTGTAGCTAAGGAAATTGAAGGTACTACTAAGGATGTTCGCTCAACTGTCAAGGGAACAGCGAAGGCAGTCGAACCATCTGTAAAAAGTGCTGCCGAATCCCTCAAATCTTCGGCTCAGGGTGCGACTGAATCCCTCAAATCTTCGGCTAAAAGTGCAAGTGATTCAGTTAAATCATCGGCTCAGAATGCGACTGAATCCGTCAAATCCTCAGCTAAGAGTGCAAGTGATTCAGTTAAATCATCGGCTCAGAATGCGACTGAATCTGCCAAAGGTTCAACCGATGATATTAAATTATCTGCTCAAAATGCGGCAGAATCTACCAAGAAGGAAATTAACGATAACGATACCCGTATATCCAGCAACTCAACGCCAGAAGTCGTTATCACCAACAAAGACGGAATCATTGAAGACAAGACTAGATAAAAACTAGCCTTTAAGCAAAGTTCTAGGCAGGGTGGATTTAACTAAAGGTTCACCTTTCTTCTAGAAGGAGTGAATTAGCGATCGCACTATAATTAGGGAAGTCCAAAAATTAAACTATCCTGGATTTTCTGTTATACCATTTCACCAAATAAAAGATACAAATAATTTCTCCTCTGCTCCCCTGCTTGCCTAAGTGTATCAACCTTAAAGTGAAACGGTATTATTAGGGTGCGTTAGTACAAATAATTCTTTGGTATTTCCAGATTTTATTTGGCTGAAGCACCTTAAATATCGAATATAAGTAAATTCAAAATTATAAGGGGATTGCCACATCATAGTTACAGTTATGGAAATTTCACCCCCAGGAATGATTTATCTACTGTTCTAAGTATGATAAGAATGCAAGTTAGTTAATAAATAACAATACTTGCGAAGGGGTGTAATTTTGAATACGGTTGAGTTTTTATCTTATCTTCGCAGCTTAGATATTCAAGTTTTTATTGATGGTGAAAAATTTCGCGCTAACGCCCCTGATGGAATTCTTACACCAGAATTACGTGCAGAAATTCAAGAGCGGAAAGCAGAAATTATTGAATTTTTAGAAGCATCTAATCGTACTAATAACCAAAGTTTTAAACCTCTTGTACCTATTTCGCGCTCAGGAAATCTTCCCCTCTCCTTTGCTCAACAACGGCTGTGGTTTCTTGACCAATTAATTCCTAATAATCCTTTCTATAACATTCCACTAGCACTACATTTAACAGGTTCGCCCAAATTAGCCGCGCTAGAGCAAACTTTTAACGAAATCGTGCAACGACATGAAGCTTTACGCACTACTATTGTCGTACAGAAAGGGCAACCAGTTCAGGTAATTAATCCTACCCTAACAATACCTTTACCAATAATAGATTTACGGCAACTGCCACAAACCGAACGAGAAATACAAGCAAGACGACTCACTACCCAAGAAGCTCAACGTCCTTTCAATTTATCAACTGATTCGTTGTTGCAAGTAAAACTGCTGTGGTTGGATGAGACACAATACATCCTGCTGCTAACTATGCACCACATTGTCTCTGATGGTTGGTCTATTGGGGTGCTGATTCAAGAGATAGCAGCACTCTACACAGCCTTTGCCAGCAATCAGCCTTCTCCTTTAGCGAAACTTACAATCCAATATGCAGACTTTGCATACTGGCAACGCCAATGGTTGGAAGGGGAAGTATTAAAAAAGCAACTGAGTTACTGGCAGAAGCAATTAGACGGCATTTCTATGCTAAATCTGCCAACCGACAGACCAAGATTAGCTGTTCAAACTTACCAGGGTGCAAGGCAACCTTTGCAATTATCAAAAAGTTTGAGCAAGGCACTTTTAGCTCTCGGACAACAAGAAGGGGTAACTTTATTCATAACCCTACTAGCAGCATTCCAAGCTTTACTTTACCGCTACACACAACAAGAAGATATTGCTATTGGTTCACCTATTGCCAATCGCAACCGGAGTGAAATTGAGGGATTAATTGGTTTTTTTGTCAATAGCTTAGTACTGCGTACCGACCTATCAGGAAACCCAACTTTTCGGGAACTATTGAGTCGAGTTAAAGAAGTAGCTTTAGGAGCATACAGCCATCAAGATTTACCTTTTGAAAAACTTGTAGAAGAACTGCATCCAGAGCGTAATTTGAATCAAAATCCGCTATTTCAAGTTGTTTTTGCGCTCCAAAATGCGCCGATGACGGCGTTAGAGTTACCTAATTTAACTTTAAGTCCGCTACCATTTGAAACGGAAACAACGCGCTTTGATTTGGAGTTCCACTTGTGGGAGCCAAATACTCAAAATGGATTATGGGCAGATAGCTCAGAAGGAATTAGTGGTTTTGTAATTTATAGTACTGATTTATTCGATGACGTTACTATCACCAGGATGCTAGGGCACTTCCAAATATTACTGGAGGGTATAGTTGCAAATCCAGAAGAGAGAATTGCACATTTACCGCTTTTAAGCGAATCTGAGCTACATCAATTGTTAGTTGAATGGAACAATACCCAGGTAATTTATCCTCAAGATAAGTGTATCCATCAGCTAATTGAGAGTGCAGTAGAGCAGAATGGTGAGGCAACTGCACTAGTCTTTGGCGATGAGCAAATTAGCTACAAAGAGTTGAATATACGCAGTAATCAACTTGCACATTATCTAAAAAAATTAGGAGTTAAAAGCGAAGTTTTAGTAGGACTTTGTGTAGAACGCTCTTTTGATATGGTAATTGGGATGTTGGGCATCCTGAAAGCAGGTGGAGCTTATGTACCTTTAGATCCAAGCTATCCATCTGAACGTTTAAATTTTATACTCGAAGATGCTCAATTATCAGTTTTATTAACTCACGAGCGATGGATTGAACGCCTGGAAAACTATAATTCACAAATAATCTGTTTAGATAAACATTGGGAGATTATTTCTCAAGAGATTGAAGATAATCTTACTAGTAGAGTTACAGTAGATAACCTCGCTTATGTCATTTATACCTCTGGCTCAACTGGAAAACCTAAAGGGGTTAAAATTGAACATAGAGGATTGTTAAATTTAGTATTTTGGCATCAAAAAGCGTTTGCAGTTTCACCCCTTGACCGAGCAACGCAGATTTCTGGAGTTGCCTTTGACGCTTGCGGTTGGGAAATTTGGCCTTATCTGAGTACTGGGGCAAGCATTTATATTGTAGATGATGAAACCAGGCGATCGCCTGACTATCTCCGAGATTGGCTAGTATCAAAAGCGATAACAATTTCTTTCATCCCAACACCTTTAGCAGAGAAAGTTTTATTATTAGATTTTCCTCAGAACGCAGCTTTACGAATATTGCTCACAGGTGGAGACAAATTGAATCAATATCCTTTAGCTTCCCACTCTTTCGAAGTATATAATAATTACGGGCCTACTGAGAACACAGTTGTTACAACTTCTGGTCATATTTCTGTTAAGAATAAAGATAATTTAGCACCTGTAATTGGTAGTGCGATCGCCAATACAAAAGTTTATATATTAGATAAACATTTACAACCAATACCTATTGGCGTTCCGGGAGAGTTGTATATAAGTAGTGATGGGTTAGCACGAGGTTATTTAAATCATCCTGACTTAACTGCTGAATCCTTCATTTATCATTCTTTTACTAATAAGTTAAAAGCGCGACTTTATAAAACAGGTGATTTAGTTCGCTATCGAGTAGATGGCAACATTGAATTTTTAGGCCGCCTCGACGAGCAGGTAAAAATTCGTGGCTATCGTATTGAGTTGGGAGAAATTGAAGCGATACTGAGTCAGCATCCAGCAGTGCAGCAAACTGTAGTAATAACTCGTGAGGATGAACAGGAAAAGCGCCTAGTAGCTTATGTAGTACCAAAAACTGAATACAGTAACAAACAGGAGAATTTGCAATTAATGCAATTGCAGAATGAGCAGGTTTTGCAATGGCAGATGCTGTATAACGAAACTTATAATCAATCTACTGATTCAGATTCTACATTCAATTTTGTCGGCTGGAATAGTAGTTACACAAATCAGCCTATTCCAGCAGAGCAGATGTGTGAGTGGGTGGATAACCAAGTCGAGCAGATTTTGGCTTTGCAACCCAAACGAGTGTTAGAAATTGGTTGTGGAACAGGCTTGATTCTATTTAGAGTTGCACCTTACTGCACTAAATATTGGGGAACAGACTTTTCCTCAGTTTCACTTAACTACATTCAGCAACAGCTACAAAAACAAAAAATGCCGCAGGTAACACTGTATCAGCAAATGGCTACTGACTTCGAGAACGTAGAAAAAGCAGCTTTTGATGTAGTAATTCTGAACTCAGTTGTACAATATTTCCCTACTATTGATTATTTAATTAGTGTATTAGAAGGTGCTGTAAAAGCAACTGCTCCAGGTGGCTTTATCTTCATAGGGGATGTGCGTAATTTGCCACTCTTGCAAGCTTTCCATGCGTCAGTCCAACTGTATCAAGCTGAATCTTCCCTTACCTGCTTCGAGTTGCAGCAACGGGTACAAATGCAAATATTTCAAGAAACCGAGTTAGTTATTGATCCAGATTTTTTTACTGCAATCAAGCAACGCTTTCCGCAAATTAATCATGTACAAATCCAACTGATGCGGGGTAAATATCACAATGAGTTAACTGAGTTTCGTTACAATGTGATTCTTCATATTAGTACTGAAATTGTTAATCATACTGGAAATTATTCAATGCTGAACTGGTCTGAAGATAATCTAACAGTCTCAGCAGTGCGTCAGTTATTAATTGAGAATCAACCAGAAATATTAAGCATTATCAGTGTACCTAATGCGCGGCTGATGTCAGCAATTAAAACAGCAGAATGGCTATCAGACGTAGAAAGTTTTAAAACTGTAGGTCAAATACGTAAAGCTTTGCAAGAACTAGAAAATTTCGGATTAGATCCAGAAGATTTTTATACGCTGAACGTACCTTATAATGTTGATATTACCTGGTCACATTCAAGTACTGAAGGACAGTATGATGTAGTTTTTGTGCGGCAAAATGAAGTAGGTAAAAGAACTATTTTTCCCCATAGCACAACTCTCTCTCGGCCCTGGCAATCTTACGGCAATAATCCCCTGCAAGCCAAAGCAGCGCGTAAGTTAGTGCCGCAGTTGCAGACTTACGTAGCCCAAAAACTGCCTGAGTACATGATGCCATCAGGTTTTGTAGTATTGGATTCTTTACCTCTAACAGCTAATGGTAAAGTCAATCGCCGCGCCTTAAGAGCATTACATAATCGAATCAAGCCCCAATTGCCTGAAAATTACATCGCACCTCGAACTCCTGTTGAACAAGTGCTGGTGAAAATTTTTGTTGAGGTTTTGGGACTTAAGACTGTAGGAATTTATGATAATTTCTTTGAGTTAGGGGGTCATTCATTACTGGCAACTCAGCTTGTCTCTAGAGTGCGCGATGCCTTACACGTGGAGTTGCCTTTGCGTAGCGTATTTGAGGCATCGACAATTGCAGAATTATCTAAGGTGGTGGAAAGCTTTAAAGAAAGCAATGCTCAAAGTCAAGCCCCAGTTTTAGTACCACTATCGCGTGAAAGTCGGCGGATTAAGTTATCTTCCTTAAACGAAGAGAGAGCGTAAAACTTTAAAAAAAGATCAGGCACTAGATTGAATTGTTATATCATGTTCGGCAAATCACTTATGATATGTCCGGCAAATTACTTGTAATATGTCATTGCGAGTGCAACGAAGTGGAATGAAGCAATCGCAAGGCTTTTGGGATTGCTTCTCTTCGTACCCTGCGGGAACGCCAAGGGCGGTACGCAATGACAATTTGTGTCACCTCTGACTACTAAGGTTTTAAGAACTTGCTCTGGCGGAAGACCCACTTTTTGGGCTGTACTCTCAGCAGCCAAATCATCAGGATCTACTTCATCAGTAAGGATTTGATAGGGAATACCTAGTTTATCCAGTAGTCGAGCAGCATTAGCTTTCATTGCTCTTATTCCCAATCTTCAATCGCTAATCCACTAACACGACTGAATTCTCTGGTGTTGTGTGTAACTAATATTAAATTATGTGTCAAGGCGATCGCTGCTATTTGAAAATCATTGGGGCCAATCGGTGTTCCACTCGCTAATAATTCTGCACGAATTCTCCCGTAAACCAGTGCTGTAGAATCATCAAATGGTAA
The DNA here is from genome assembly GCF_034931145.1 of Nostoc sp. UHCC 0252. Lineage (NCBI taxonomy): Bacteria > Bacillati > Cyanobacteriota > Cyanophyceae > Nostocales > Nostocaceae > Nostoc > Nostoc sp. UHCC 0252. The sequence goes on from NZ_JAYGHE010000013.1 coordinate 38,512, forward strand.
AGAAACAAATAAGTTAAGAAACTCTTGCTGTTTTGCTAACGTTCTAGTTGGGTTATTGCTTCTCATTGCGCCATAAAACAACTCTGCTTTGACTACTGAACACACAGCAATATCTTTTACATTTGTTGAGCGTAAGCGTTCTCGAATTAAGAGCGACCTACCGTTGAGATAACGAGCGCAAACATTGGTATCTAATAAATACCTCACAGAATTTCTTCCCTCGTCTCAAAATCACCCTCGTAGTCAATAACAATTGGATCGTCTTGACAACTACCGTAAGTCTGCTCAAAAAAGCCGGGTGGCCATCCCAGTTCTTCTGGTGTTTTTGTGGGTGCTGATGGTTCTAGCTGTTGATAGGTTACTGTCACTTCTATTTCTTTGTCCGTTATCCCCACAGGGATTTCTAAATGTAATATCCCATCAGACCCTACGTGAGAACGCAATTTGATACTTTGCATTACTGTTTTCTCCTACTTGCCGATTCATCGGAATTATCTAGCACATCATTAAGTTAAGGGACAGACTGGTAATTTTGCATCAATCTCAATCAAAATAACTTTGGCATTTTCGACTACTGTATTTCCCATTAACGTGTCCTGCATAGCTTCAAATTTAGACTCTGCTATCCCAATCCGTTCATAATGTAAAATCACATGATAATGCTTTTGTATTACTTCTCCTGACTCAGAACGCTCTACTGCAAGCCAATCTTGGTTTTGACCCGACTCGGCAATCTGACGATATTCACTGGCTAACTTTTCTAATGCAATAGCTATAGCGTGTTCTTTGGTTTGACCACAGCAACGAATTTCATCTGTGGGCTGGTCGACAGAAGACGATAATTGACAAACATACTGGTCATTATCGTTAGCCTGCACGTTAATTGTAATTGTTCCGGTGATTGAAGTCATACTCAGGTTACATCAACACTATATTATTTTAAACAAATTTAAATTTTAATAGATAAAGGAAATAACCAATCAACTCAAGATGATAGTAAAATTGTTTTGCCACGTAAATATATTGCTAAGTTAGGGCGACAAATTATTTTAACTGTCTAATCATGTTCAACTGATAAAATGTCTAAAATTAGTTCTAAGACATTAAAGCCTAAATCTCTCAAACAACGACACAGATTTTCCCTAAATTCTTATATAGAACGTACTTTCACTAAATGCCCAAAGTGTGAAACAAAAACGAAGATTCGCAAATTCACTTTACCCGCATTTCTCGCAAGCTTCAGGCAAAGAAGAAGCAGAGGGGAAAGAACTTGGTATTTCAACTCTCCCCCAGTGAGTCACTGCGGCCTAAACTATAAGTCTTTAACCGGACACTGTATTACCTCTATTCCCGCATTTCTCACAAGCTGCTTTGCGTATAAGTAATAAGTAATAAGTTAATAATTTTACTCATTACTCCTTACTCACTACTCATTACTCCTCCATTCGAGGTGTGGTGAGAAATCCGGGTATTGAGTATTCCGACCCCTACTGAATAAAAGCCACCAAATTTTTAATTTGATGGGGGCCTTAAACCCAAGTTTGCTACGGTCAGATGATTACTCTATTTATTTAGCAGTGTGGGAAACACGATAAATCACTCCATTGGTATCATCAGTAAATAGCAGCGAACCATTTGGTGCGATCGCTAAACCAACAGGTCTACCAAACTGTGCAGTTCTGTCTTTGTTCAAAAACCCAGTCACAAAATCTTCAAATTTCACAGGTTTGCCATTTTCGTAACGAATCCGCACAACTTTGTACCCCACGGGTGGATTGCGGTTCCAAGAACCCCGCATAGTTGCAAAAACATCACCTTGATACTCTTGGGGAAATTGCTTGGCAGTATAAAACACCATTGCTAAAGGCGCACTGTGGGCTGTGTAAGTTAAGACTGGCGCTTGAGTTTTTGCACAGTACTCTTTCTTAGATGTTCCTTCAGGTTCAGCAGATAAGTATACATCAGGACGCCTATCACCCCAACAAAAAGGCCAGCCATAGTTCCCATCTCTTACAATGCGGTTCAACTCTTCTGGCGGCTGGTCATTTCCTCGCCAATCCGAACCGTGATCTAATCCCCAAAGTTCCCGTGTTTGGGGATGCCAAGCAAAACCAATAGTATTTCGTAAACCCTTTGCATAAATGGAGCGATTACTACCGTTTGGTTGCGCCCGTAAGAGTGTGGCGTGTTCTGGATTTGGGTCATCACAAGCGTTACAGGTACTACCTACAGAAATGTAAAGCATCCCATCAGGCCCAAAAGCAATGGTACGGTTCGGGTGTTGTCCAGCGTCGGGTAAATCAGAAATTAGAGTTTCCAGCTTGCCTTCTTTACCGTCCGATCGCAATTCCATAGCATATAGGTGCGTATTGGTGACGAAGTAAAGCCTGTTTTTATGAATTGTGATGCCGTTAACAAATTTTAAGCCCTTAGCTACGGTACGTATTTCGTTAGCCCGTCCATCTTGGTTCGTATCCGAAAGCGCAATGACATCACCTTGTTCACGACGAGTAACGTAGACTGTACCATTAGGAGCGATCGCTAAGTTACGAGGATTACCTAAATCTTTTGCAAATACACTAATTTCAAATCCCGGCGGTAATTGCAACTGCTGTAAAAGAGATTCCTTAAATTCAATTTTTTGCGGTGTTGCTAAGTAACCCTCCATGCGCTCAACTCTTTGCTTTTCTGGCTGTTGTGAATTGGCGGCTTGAGTAATACTTAATACCAAAGCACATCCAATTAAAAAGTGCCTTGATTTTTTGATTAATTTCATGAAACCTTAAGTAAGAAGTGATAATGTTGCTTTTCTTCAAATCGCCCCGAATCAAACATAATTTAGTAACGGTAATGGAACTAATCTGCTAAAAAGGGGCTTTCAGTGAGTTAGATTACATCAAATGAAAAAAAATCGCATCTAACAAATGAGATATGAAAACTAGTAAAATATGCGTTAAAAGCTATGCTTTTTGATAGATGCAACAAGTTACAGAACTTGAGAAAATCCTGGCGAAGAACAAAAAAATAATTTAATTGTGAGTGAGTGTTAAAAAGCTTTTTGGCTGTTAATTCCTTTATTTTAAGTTTTACACTTGCGGTTTTTCAGCCAGTGAAAGCATTTGAAGTTTTGCAAGAAACTTTGACAATTACGCCAGTTTCCCAATTCTCTGATGTACAATTCACAGATTGGGCTTTTGTGTCCTTGCAAGCATTAGTTGAAAAGTATAGTTGTATTACTGGATACCCCGATCACCTTTTTCGAGGAAACCGAGTGATGACTCGCTATGAGTTTGCTGCGGGGCTGACTACTTGCATCAGTACAATTAGTCAACAGTTTGGCAGCCAGCTTGCACAAATAGCGCCAGAAGATATTACGATTTTAAAAAAATTACAATATGATTTTGCTACAGAGTTAGCCACTATTGAAAACAGAGTAGAAAATTTAGAGGTGAATACTGCTGTATTGCGATCGCAACAATTTTCTACCACAACTAAAGTAAGCACTTCCGTTGTAGTTTTAGCTAGTGGTATAACTGGAGACAGCGCTGATGCAGACCCTGAAACTAGTATCGATTCAAATTTAGCTTTAAATTATCGGACTCGTTTAAACTTAATTAGCAGTTTTACAGGTCAAGATAGATTACTTGTACGTCTTCAATCTGCAAATAGAGTACCTAACTTTAACGGTGCTTCTGCTACTAATATGACGCGCCAATCGTTTGAAGTTGGTAACAGTGACAGTAGCCTTAATTTAAACTTACTAGAATATCGCTTTCCTGCTGCTAAAAACCTCAACTTCTATCTTTACGGAAATGCTGCATCCCACCATTACTACGCAACAGTTGTTAACCCCGATTTTGCCAGTTTTGGCGGTGCAAAAGGTTCTCCTTCTCGCTTTTCGGAACGTAACCCTATTTACCGGATTGGATTCATGAGTCCGGCGGGTGTAGCAGCAGTTTACAACAACAGAACTATTCGTTTGGATGTAGGTTATTTAGCAGAAAACGCCGAAACTGGAGTTGAAGGATTGTTTGGGGGAAACTATAGTGCTTTAGCGCAATTTTCCTTCAAACCTTCACCAAATACAGAATTTGGATTAACTTATATTCGCAGCTATGTTCCTGATGGCAACTTGCTACATCGCACAGGTAGCGATTTTGCAAACATTCCTTTTGGTGCAGGCATACCATTAATGGTGAACGCCTATGGTGTTCAAGCACTCTGGAGAATAACCCCCAAGATGGCTGTAAGTAGTTGGATTGGCTACATGAATGCAGAACGAGTTGACGGTGTGAATGGTAATGCAAATATTATCAACTATGCAGTAAATCTAGCTTTTCCTGATTTATTTAAAGAAAAAGCCGTGGGTGGGATTGGATTTGGAATGCCACCTAAAGTCATTAATAATACAATTAATAGCCGTGAAGATCGGGGAACAGGTTTACACTTTGAAGCTTTTTATCAATATCCTTTAACAGAAAATATCACGATCATCCCTGGTATTATATATCTCACTCAGCCAAACCATAATGATGTCAATGGAGACATTTTTTTGGGCAACATCAGGACAGTATTTAACTTTTAATTCAATACGCTTGGTTAAAAGTTACAGAACTTCCGCCTGCTATGATATCATGTTCGGCAAATCACTTATAATAAGTAAGTAAACATAATTAATTACACAATGTCATTGCGAATGCAGCGAAGCGAAATGAAGCAATCGCAAGGGCTGGGATTGCTATCTCTACGAGACGCTCCGCGAACGCTTCGCTCGCAATGACTGTAATTAATTTTGCGTAGTTACTTACGTCATTGCGAATGCAACGAAGTGGAATGAAGCGATCGCAAGGCTTTTGGGATTGCTTCTCTTCGCACCCTGCGGGAACGCCAAGGGCGGTACGCAATGACAATTATTTAACCGGACATGATGTGATTTGGTTATTCCGCAACAATGCCTAGCGCACGACGTACAAAACCTACTGTCTCTGCAAGATAGTGTTCGACGGCAATTTCGGGGTGATAAAGTAAACAATCGCGTGCCATGCGATCCAGGATACTGCCCACAAGCCGAATTGCGATCGCGGGATCTATATTTGGTGAAATCCGCCCACAGGCTTGGTCACGTTTGATCAGCAAAATTAGCTGCTGTAAGTAAGGCTCACGACGTTGCTCCGCAGAGGAAGACGAACCGAATAAGAGTGTCTCAGTGTCTAGGATGCCTAGAATGTCTCGGTAGGGTGTAACAGCCGTCAGTGCAGCCCGGATCAAAGCTTCTAGCGACTTGTCCAAAGGCTGGTTCTCGGTCGCTATCTGTTCTAGTGCTTGTGTAATATCGCGTTGCAACTCCTCAGCGAGTGCGCTTACTAAAGCTGTTTTCGACGGGAAATAGCGATAGAAAGTCCCTTGAGCTACGTTCGCACGCTTGACAATTTCTGAGACAGCTGCATCTTCATAGCGCCTCTGGGCAAGGATTTCGCGTGCCGCCGCTAGGATGCAAGCTCGTTTATCACTACGGGGTAAACGGGAAGTGGACTTATCGACCAAAGAAGTTTGATCGGAATTCTTTTCTTGCATACTCACTCTAACCAGTATTGTGTTTTCTTTTATCTCCTACTGCCGTCATGATTTCGCTAGTTCAACGTTAGCTCAACGGACTTACCAAGTAACCCCATCAGGAATGCTTCTAGCGGCTGTAACTGGGCAGGTTGACTACGGAAGCCAACATAGCCGTCTGGTCGCACTAAGTACAAACACTCAAACTGGGCCCCGTAGCGGCGGCTTAATTCACCTGTAGAATCCCATAAGCTAAATTGCTCGTCGTTACTTTGCTGGGACAAAACCAAATGACATTGAATCAGTGTACCGTAACGCGATTGCAAGAAGGCAACCATCTGCCGAAGTTCTTCTAAACGCTGGGGCTGTTCTTTTAAACCGGCAAACACTAATAAATGATGTCGTGCTTCGCTACCCCAAATTTCAAACAACCGATGTGGTTGGCCATCTTGCGCTACTATGTTTCGGGCATCTGGTGCGCGATCGCCTGCTGTTGGGCCATAGCTAAAATCAAAGCGATCGCCTACTGATGGGTATGGCTCAGTGTTGGCTACTGCGTACCACCATTCAAAGAGTGACTGAGTGTGTTCGCCTACCAAGGGGCTATGGCGGTAGTTGTAGATATTAGCGGCAAAGGCGTTCCGCATCTGACGCTCAATTGCATCCACGTGCCAAGCCAGCGACAGTGCAGCGTTGCGTACTTTCGCAGCTAGAGGTTGCTTCAGTTCTAAGAGGCGCTCGACAAGCTCGGTGGTTCTTACAATCTCAACTGCGATCGGATGTCGTTCAGCATGATAACTATCCAACAGTGCCTCGCCACCCAGCCCACGTATATGTAGTGCAAGCTTCCAAGCTAAGTTTGTGGCATCTTGCATCCCAGCGTTCATGCCTTGACCACTTTCAGGACTATGAATATGTGCAGCATCTCCTGCTAGAAATACACGCCCGTAGCGCATCTGTTCAACCACACGGCTACTAATTTGAAAGGTAGAAACCCATAGAGGGGTATGCAACTCGCGTATACCAGCATCGGGGTGATAAGTCAGCTGATGCTTAATTAAGGCTAATATTGCCTGCTTGTCTTCTACCTTTGGTTGGTCATGGGGCAGTGTAACTACTATGCGCCAAACGCCACTAGGCAGCCGACCCAGAATTAGTAAACCTTCAGGGCGTAAGAAGGTATGAATTTGATCATCAGGCCAGATACGATCCCACTCAACATCCACATCAGCTAAGGCATACTGCCCTACATGGGGATGCCCTGGAAAATTCATGCCTATTAAGTGGCGGACTGTGCTGTGTGCGCCGTCGCAACCTACTAAATATGCAGTCGTTACCTCTTCAATTCTTCCGTCCTCATGGCGTAAAGTAGCGTGAACTTTGTCTCCTTCTTGCGTGAGCGCAATCAACTCAACAGGGCGCTCCACTGTTAGCCCTTGGCTAGCAAGATGTTCAACCAGGAGGCGCTCAGTTTTACTTTGCTCAAGCAGTAGAGAAAAGGGATAAGGAACATCGAGTTCGTCAAGTTGCAGATGAACTAGCTGTTGTCCATCGCCATAGAAATTAGCTCCACGGGTAATGCGACCTTGTTCAAGGGCAGTTTGCAAAACACCAAGACGCTCGAAGGTTTCGAGTGTGCGTGTGTGAACGCCAACAGCACGCGACTCTACGATTGGGCGTGGTGCAGCTTTATCTATGATGCGACAGGGAACACCATGACGCGTTAGCTCGGCAGCTAGCGTTAAGCCTACAGGGCCAGCGCCAACTACAAATACAGGCATAGAAGATTGAGCAGTATGGAAGTATGTCATCAGATTATCTCCTCTATTCAACTATTCAATATACTAGACTGACTGTCATTCTAGTTTTTATTTTAAGGAAATGTCAAGCTATCAGCTAGTCAATTCCCGGAAAATCAAGTAAGTAATTAAAGAAAAAACAAAATTAATATTACATAAGCAACACGTAGGAAGATTTAACCTGTTGCCCTCAATCAACTAATTAAACGTCATCTCAGTTTTGTGCTGGACGTTTTAGAAGCTATTTATAAAATCAACATAAAATTTTGAGTGTTGATAAATCAGGAAATTAAGTAAAGAAATACAGCAATTATTTTTCAGATTGCATAAATCTTCTCAATAACTTTGATAACTCTACACAAGGTATTGCTTCTCTTTTTCCCCTTTCCCCTGCTTCACGGCAGTTATTATAACTTTGGTTCCCAAGGCAACGCACTGCTTCCCTTACCTGTCGTTGAGTGAGTCAGGTTCCAAACTTTGTTTCAGCAGTATATAAAAGGAAAGTGCTAAAAATAACACAAAAAACAAGTATTGCTAAATCAACCAGTGCATAACTTTGGACAGTTATTAAAATGCTTAAGATTATCTACATTATTAGCCCTACATATACTGCCAAAAAAACTCGAAAACACCCTGCACTCAAGCAAGTTCAAACTTATCAACAAATTGAAAATTCTCTGGCAGCTATCTTATTGCTTAATTTACATAACTTTAACAAAAGGAAGAGTTACTCACCACCCTAAACACTTTTTTGTAATATACTATCAAACATGCATTAACATGATAATTGCTTTAATACTCATTCACAGGCATAGTGCCTATATGAAAAATAGGTTAATCAAAGGTTAAAAATAGCTGATTTTCATAGTAAATGCTACACATAGTTCTTTAAAACCAAGTATTTAAACCTACTAAAAAAGGTGCTTATAATAATGCCTAAAAAGCAAAAACGCAAACGCGGCGTTCTCCTAACTCCTGAAGGTTTACAAAAACTTCAATCGAGCAAACTAGCGTTAGAATTAAACGACAATTATGGAAATAAGTATACTCTTGAAGATTTGAGCGATCGAGTTGGAGTCAACACGGCGACAATTTCCAAAGTGCTTTCCCGTGAGGAAGGAGTTGACAAACTAACACTTGAGCTTTTTTTCAAAGCTTTTAATTTAGAACTAGATAAAACTTACTATGTCAGTTCAGACCAATCTCAGCACCAAGATTGGGGAAAAGCAATTTGTGTATCAGTTTTTTATGGACGGCAAGAAGAACTAGCTACTTTAGAGCAATGGGTTCTGAGAGAAAACTGCCGAGTAGTAGCACTGCTGGGAATGGGAGGAATTGGTAAGACAGCTCTGGCTATAAAACTAGCAGAACAGATTAAGGACAATTTTGAATATATAATTTGGCGATCGCTGCGAGAAGCGCCATCTGTTAAAGCATTGCTAGCTAACTTAATCCAATTCCTTAGCGATAATCAAGAAACAGAAACTACCTTACCAGAAAACGTAGGCGACAGAATATTGCGACTAATAAGCTATCTACGGGAGCATCGCTGTTTGCTAATCCTAGATAATCTAGAGTCGATTATGCGTGATGGAAGTCGAGCCGGAATTTATCGTGAAGGATATGAGGGGTATGGTGAGTTAATCAAACTTGTGGGAGAAGCTACTCATCAAAGCTGCTTAGTACTGACAAGTAGGGAAAAACCTAAAGAGGTAGCCTCACAGCAAGGAAAATCCCTATCTGTTCGCTCATTACTGTTGAATGGTCTCAAGCCAGAAGATGGACAAGAAATATTAAAAATGAAGGGTATCTCTGTATCAGAGTCACAATTGAGCAGAACTTTAGTCGAGCGCTATGGTGGTAATGTTTTAGCTTTAAAAATAGTTGCGACAACCATTCAAGATTTATTTAATGGCAGCATTTCTGAATTTTTGCAGCAAGAAACAGTCGTTTTTGGTGATATTTGCGATTTGTTAGACCAGCAGTTTTCGCGCTTGTTAGAATTAGAAAAAGAAATAATGTACTGGTTAGCGATTAATCTTGAGCCAGTTTCAATATCAGAATTGCGAGAAGATATACATTCATCAATACCACAAGTAAAATTATTAGAAGCTCTGGAATCTTTAAGACGGCGATCGCTGATTGAACAAAACGCATTACTGTTCATGCTACAACCTGTAGTTATGGAGTATATAACTCAACGGTTGATAGAGCAGGTTAATGAAGAGATTGTCACTCAAGACCTTCAACTTTTTCGTAGTCATGCTTTGATGAAAGCGACAGCCAAAGACTATATTATTAATACCCAAAGACAAGTTATTATTCAACCACTTATTAATAAGCTACTTACTCACTATAGAAATAAAAAAAGCCTTGAAACTCAATTTATTCAAATTTTAGCAAGATTACAAGAAACATCTTCTCTAGAACAAAGTTATACAGCTGGAAATATCCTGAATCTGCTTTGTAGTTTAGAAACAGATTTAACTGGTTACGATTTTTCTAATCTGACTATTTGGCAAGCAGATATGAGATACGTGAATTTGCACAACACAAATTTTACTCATGCTAATTTAGCGAAGTGTGTTTTTGCTGCAACCATAGGTGGTATTCATTCTGTGGCATTCAACCCAAATGGGAAAATTTTGGCTATGGGGGATACGAACGGTGATATTAGCCTGTATCAAGTTACAGATGGCAGACAACTGCTAACTATTAGGGGACATACAGGTTTTGTTTGGCCGATTACTTTTAGTCCTGATGGTTATGTTATTGCCAGTGGTAGCGCCGATCAAACAGTCAAACTATGGGATGCTAATAGTGGACAATGCCTAGCAAATTTGCAGGATCATAGTGGTGGGATATGGTCAGTTGCTTTCCATCCTCACAGTACTATGCTTGCCAGTGGTAGCGAAGATCAAACAGTGAAGCTATGGGATCCTACTAGTGGTCAACTACTCAAAACTTTGCATGGACATAGTAACCGAGTTACATCAGTTGCCTTCAATTCTCAAGGTACTATACTTGTTAGTGGTAGCGATGACCAAAAGGTAAGGTTATGGGATCTCAAAACCTATCAATGCTTAAAAACTCTAGAGTATCAAGATAGTGAAGTGAGGTCAGTCGCCTTTAGTCCAGATGGTCAAACTTTGGCTATAGGTTATTGTGACCAAACAATAAAGCTATTAAATCCTGTTACATATCAATGTATTCAAACTTTACAGGGTCATCAAGACTGCGTAAATTCAGTTGCCTTTAGTTATGATAGTCAGACCTTAGCAAGTGGCAGTGATGACCAAACAGTTAAGCTGTGGGATGTTACTACTGGTCAGTGCCTTACCACTCTGTACGGTCATAGTAGCAGAATATCTTCAGTTGCTTTTAGACCATATACTTATACGCTAGCAAGTGGCAGTGAAGACCAAACCGTAAAGCTGTGGGATGTCACTACTGGTCTTTGTCTGAAAACTTTCCAGGGTTATTGTAATGGAGTGTGGTCAGTCGCCTTTAGCCCTAATAATAACTATATTGCTAGTGGCAATAACGACCAAACGGTGAAGCTATGGGATGTTAGAGCTGAGAGATGCCTAAAAATTTTGCAGGGTCATAGTAATCGGGTTACATCAGTTGCTTTTAACTCTCAAAATACTATACTTGCCAGTGGTAGTGAAGATCAAACAGTGAAGTTATGGGATATTAACACTGGTCAATGCTTCAAAACATTACAAGGACATACAAACCGAATCACATCAATTGCTTTTAGCCGCAATGGTGATCTATTAGCAAGCGGCAGTCAAGACCAGACAGTAAAGTTGTGGGATGTCAAAACAACTCAGTGTGTCAAAACCTTAGAAAAACATACTCATTGGGTGTGGACAGTAGCCTTCAATCCCAATGGTAATTTATTAGCAAGTGGTAGTAATGACCAAAAAATCAGGTTATGGGATGTCAGTACTGGTCTTTGCCTTCAAACTTTGGATGGTCATACTGATTGGATTTGGTCACTTATTTTCAGTCCCAATGGTTGCACGTTGGCAAGTGCTAGTAGTGACCAAACAATTAAGTTGTGGGATGTCAGCACAGGACGGCATCTTAAAACCTTAGAGGGACATGGTAGTTCTGTACACTCAGTAGCTTTTCTAGATGCTCATATACTAGCGAGTGGTAGTGGCGACCATACGGTGAAACTGTGGGATATCAGCGCAGGTAAGTGTATCAGAACTTTGATTGGACATTCTAAGTTTGTTTGGTCAGTTACTTTTAGTCCTGATGGTCAAACCCTAGCAAGTAGCAGTGAAGATGAGACGATTAAGCTTTGGAATTTCAAAACTGGTGAGTGTCAGAAAACTTTGAAAAGCTCTAAATCATACGAAGGTATGAATATTAATGGTGTAACAGGTGTAAGTCCAGTAACTATTGCTACTATGAAAGCGTTGGGCGCAGTTGAGTATTGAACAGAACCCCAGCCCCTTGCCTGTTAGGGAAGGCTACCGTATACAATATCTATAACGATCGCTACCAAAATTAAAGCCGATGTGGAGCGAGTTTTTTAACTTGTGTGTACACGGCAGCCGAGTCAGGGAAAAATATATTGAACTTGGGTTAACAAGAAGCCAGGCTCATTATTGAAGTTTGCACTGCTGGTTCTGGTACATTGAGACGTGGATCGGAACCTAAAGCCACTTTTCCCCAACGCATTACATTTGCAGTGGCACTACTGGCTGCACCAAAGCCATAAATGAGAACTAAATCATTTTCACGAATCTTACCCAACTGGGCAGCATGATATAAATTAGCTAAAGTCAGTGCTGGCCCGATGTTTGCATAGAGAGGGTAAGTGTTGATCGTGCGTTCTGAGTCAATGCCTAGTACTTGTGTACAAAAGTCAGCAAACCAGGCGGTGGGTGTATTGAAAATGAAAAAATCAATTTGGTCGAAGCTGACACCAGCAGCAGCAACTGCTTCCTCGCAACACTGACGTAGAAGCCCCGCAGATATTCTGCTAATTACTTTGTTTGTACCCTTATCTACCTGCATACGTAACTGTGCTTTGCCCTGTTCATCTGGTGTGAGTTGAAAGGAGAACTGGTCACACAACATGCTGGTATTTACAGATTTGGTGCTGATAATGCCTTGGTTTGCTTTGAGCGCACTGACAACCATTGCGCCAGCACCATCGCTAAAAAACCAAGAGAGAGTATCGTCCTCGTTGAAAAAGCGAGAGTAAGTGCAGGAGATGACAACCAATACATTGCGGTATCCTCCTGATTGCACTAAAGCACAGGCAGTTTGTAGCGCTACAGGGGTACTACCACAGCTTGCATCAAGATTCCATGCACCACAATTTAATCCCAGTTCGCGGGCGAGGAAGGCAGCATTACCAAAGCCGATATGTTCAGGTAAGAATGAGCCGACAATTAAGAGATCAACATCGTCAAGGGAAAGCTTTGCTGCCTCTAGAGCATCTTTAGCGGCACGATACTCTAAGGTCAGTGACGACTCGCCTGGCCCAAGTATCCTTTTCTCAACAGTCCCGCGAAAGGGATCTGATAAATAGGGCAGCATTTGGGAGTCGAATTCGTTGCAAGCAGGCAAATTATCTTGTGACATTAGCTTTGCTAAGTTTTTTTGCTCTGCATGAGCAACTAATTCAGGATAATTTTCTCTGTAATATTCTTTTGTACGCTTAATGCTTGGGAAGCTTAAAGCAAGTGAGCTAATTCCTACAGATTGACACGCTATCATAGATTTTGTCTCAAACACTAGTATTTTGCGAAATTAGATTCTCAATGCGGCTGCCAATCGGTGCTAGCCGAGTCGGATCAATTACTACGTCAACAACAAATGGAACTGGAGAGAGCATCGCTTTCTCTAGGGCTAGCTGAATGTCAGATTCTGTTTCGATACGGATACCATCAGCCCCCATTCCTTGGGCAATTTTAACGAAATCCCCTTGGGGAATTCCTATATCAAGATTGTTAAATCCCTGCATTGTTGTTCCTTGAGCGCACATGTTATAACATGAGTCGTTGAGTACAATCCAAACGGCAGGAATTTTATATTTGACAGCCGTACTTACCTCACTGTTCATCAACATCGCACCATCTCCTACTATGGCTACAGCTTTGCCGTTCCGGGCTAGGGCAGCACCTACAACACCTGTGACAGCATGACCCATAGCCCCAAATCCGGTACTAACGCGGTAACGTTCGGGTTGGGCGAATCGCAGCATGTAATTTCCCCAAGCAAAAGAGTTGCCAGCTTCTGCAATGATCAAGGCATCACTGCCATCCACAATTATCTGTTGAATTGCATTCATCAATACCTCTGGTCGCACTGCACCTGTGTTAAATGATGAGAATATTTCACATTCAGGCTTGGGTAATGACTGCTGTGTTTCAATAGGACTTTTTGGCAAATGCTTAAGTAGCGATCGCACAAATAATTTCACATCCGATTGAATGGCTACTGTCTGGGCAGTTGGATAGGCTGTTCCTGGTACTTCTGGGTCAATATCAACATGCAAAAAACTCTGCGAAGGAATCATTGCGGGATTCCAAAAAGAGGTAAGTTCTCCTAATCGTGTTCCTAAAACTAGAGTGTGCAATGGTCGAGATTGTTGCATATATCTCAATACTGACTTGTGTCCAGCGAAGCCTGTACTGCCTATAAATTGCGGATGGTCTTCGGGAAAAATTCCTTTGCCCCGTGGCGAACACATCACTGCTGCACCTGTTGTTTCTGCTAACTGCCGAATTTCCTTAGCTGCATTTCTAGCCCCAAAGCCTACCCAGATGGCGAATTTTCCTCTAGAAATTAACTCTGCACATTCTGAAACTGTTTCTTCACTGACTGTGACTCCTGGTGCAGTGAGATTGACTTTTGACCAAGATGTTTTGGCTGTACTTGTCTGCACTGCTGTTGGAATACTCAAATGGGCGACAAAACCACCTGGTCTAGCTAAACCCAGTCCCAGCCTCCGCGCGATTTCTGGCAACTGCTCGCCGCTTTCTAGAGTCGTTGCATAATGAAATAGTTTTCCTGTGGTGAATATATCCGCACTGGGCATTGTGTAAGCGCTGGTTTCTTGGAAAGCCCACATTCCTCGCTGTGATGCTGAGGTAGACGGCGATAAAAAGATAACTTTTGCACCGTCCCAACGTGCTGCATATAGTCCTGTGATTGCGTTTGTGATCCCCGGCCCGGCTGTAGTAAATACAACAACTGGGCGATCGCTAGTAAAGTGTGCCTCTGTAGCCGCAAACGCTGCTCCTGCTTCGTGCCGAAAGTGAATCACTTGGATTGAGCTATTTTCCAGGCTGTGCCATAAAGGTGCGATCGCTCCCCCCGAAACACCAAACGCATATTGCACTCCCATTTGTTCCAGCATCTTGACCACCGCAGAAGCCACTGACGCTGTAAGTTCATTGCCAACTGAAGGCGCAATATTCTCCGAGCAGATATTTGATATATCTGCAAAAGGTGGATACAGCAACGATAGTGAAGATTGTGATAAAACAGAAGACGCAATTGATCCTTTCAGCGAAGTATCTGTTTTTGTGTTGGGAGTTTGAAATTTAGTACTCATGTTCAGCAAATTAAATAGATTAAAGGTTGTTATCTGGCTTTACTGACTTGCAAGCCTGCTCACTATTTACTGTTTGCTATTTTTTGCCGTAAGAATTTACCCTTACCCGTTTAGTACTAGAAATAATAGTTTTGAGCAGGCAAGAGTGTATATTGATAATGGTTTTTGAGCAATCTGATTCTTTACTCTCTAATCTTTAGATCACATAGATTCATCCCAAAACCCCTGGTTTTTGAGCAGTTAAGCTTATACTAAACCACTTGCAAAATTTTTTGTATTTAAGAACAGTAAGTTAAGAATAAACTTAAGTCTCTCCATTGCTCATTGAAGTTGAATGTGGCATAATACCCTTGCCCACTAAGCACTACAGCTTATTAACCTGCAAACTTCTCTAAATTAGTCGATCGCAACAATAGATATCTGGCTTTGGCACAGTCGGCTGTAATCTGTGCTTTGAGGGTTTCTGAGGAGGAGAACTTTTGCTCTGGTCGTAAAAATTCTTCTAATTGTACTGTTAATGTCTTATCATACAAATCGCCTAACCAGTCCAGTAGGTGTACCTCTACAGATGGATAGGTATCATTGACTACTAAATGATGAGCAACATTCATAACTCCTATACCTATAGGTAGAAGTTGGTTAGATAAAGATGAAGCATCTACAGTCTCATTTACAATGAATACTCGCACCGCATATACACCATGCCGAGGTAGCAATTTGTTAGCTGTAAGTTGAATATTAGCAGGGGAAAAGCCAATGCTTCTATCCAACTGCTGTGTTTTAACAACTTTTCCTGTCAACTTATAAGGATAGTTTAAGAGTACCTTAGCACGGTGGATGTCACCTTTAGCTAAGGCTTGGCGAATAGAGGAACTGCTAATACGCTCGTCTTGAAAAGAGTAATTAGGAACAATGACAACAGGAATATTAAATTTAGCTGCGATATCCTGTAAATCACTAGTAGTTCCGCTACGATGCTTTCCAAAGCGAAAGTCCTCTCCTACACTGATCATTTGAGCTTTTAGCTGTTGCACCAAAATCTTTTCTACAAAATCTTGCGGACTTAAAGCAGTTAATTCTTTATCAAAAGGTAATAATACTAATTGTTCTACACCACAATTTTGTAGCTGTTGCACTTTCTCTTGTAAGGGTGTCAGTAAAGGCCAAGGTTTTCCCGTAAAAAACTCTTGTGGATGCGGATTAAAAGTTACAACTGTAGGGTAAATATGTTCTTTAGTCAGCGATCGCGTTTTGATATGATTCAAAATAGGTTGAATGACTTGTTGATGACCACAATGCAGACCATCAAACTTTCCCAGAGCAACAACAGTTGGTGTGAAAGCAGCAGAAGTAGAGGAAGTCACCCGTACATTATTAGTAAAATTTGCAATTTTGTTCATGACTACATATTTTTTCTGAATGTACTATAAGACTGATATTTAATTTTTTAACTTTTAGTGGCGGCTTTACCAATATCATCATTAGTAATTAATCATATAGCAATCCTAAATGAGTGGTGAAAAATATAGATAAGGAAACGAACCGCCAAGAACGCCAAGGACGCAAAGGGAAGAAAAAAGAAAGAGATATATAATTTTCACAAATGATTTAGGACTGCTATATTGACAGAGGGAAAATAAATTCTTTACTTATGTTTTTTGCCCTCTGCCTTTTTCTGGTATAAAAACTACACTACTACCAATTGCTTTTGCGTCAAAGTATTAACAAGTTCTTGAATAGAAGCTTTTAATCTCTGCTCAATATCGCTATCTAATTGGATTTCTTTCTGCTCATTGAACTGGATTTGTGAACTGACGGCGTAAACTCCCTTGAGAATGTGAGTAGCTCCCATTGCTGAGAACAGAGGTTTAATCGCATAGTCAATTGACAGCAAGTGATTGATTGATCCACCTGTAACAATTGGCAGGATAGTTTTACCACTAAAAGCATACTGAGGCATTAAATCTAGCAAAGCTTTTAGTATTCCTGTGTAAGAGGAATTGTAAACAGGTGTAGAAATAATTACTGCTTCTGCTTGCCCAACGAGAAGCTGTAGTTTTTTCACCTCTGGACTCTCAAAGTTTCCGTAAATTAAGTCCTCTGGGGGGAGATCGCGTACTGTAATAGATGCTATTTCAATTTGATGTTTGGTACAAAGTTCTTGAGCATAGTTTAATATTGCAGCAGAGCGAGAAGTGAGAGAAGGATTACCGGAAATTGCAACGATTTTGTACATGGTTTAAATCTCTTAAGATGATTAGTACTTATTCTCTGAAATACATTGGATTTGATTTGAGCCTTATAGATTCTCCGATGTCGATGAAACACCGAGAGAGGCTCTGTGAAATGACCGAGCATTTCACAAAGCAGCATGATTAGCATGTAATGTTAGGACAGAAAGAACTTAATACGCTTAAGTCGTAACCAAAGAGCGAACTAATTCATTTTCGCTAAGATACTCAGACTGTTCTTGAGACTTGATTACGTAAGTTAAGTATTCATATTGAGATGGCAAGGTAGCACTAAGGTAATCTGTTCTTTCCTTAATTGCATCAAATGTTGCTATGGCTTTTTGGTCTTCAATATGATTCAAAACAGGTAAGTTGTTTTCAGGTAGGTAATTTAGCCCTAACAACATTACAGAATAGGAATAAGACTCAAAACCGTGATAGTTCGGATTGATGCTCTTGTTGTTTGGCAATCTACTCTTCCACAATCTCAATCTTTCTTGCAGTTCTTCAGAAATTACGATGTCGCGCTTGCTTGCCTTCCAGAACTCTGTGTCTGCTCTATTACTAGCACAATAATGAAGTGTCAAAAAGTCTCGAACACCATCTATGCAATTAGCAACAGTTTTGTTGTAGTTTTTAATCACATCCTCATTAAAGGAAGTGTCTGGTAAGTTGTTGACCAACTCTTCAATACCATGCTGAATAAAGAATATGCCGGTAGACTCTAATGGTTCAACAAAACCACTAGAAAGACCAATAGCTACACAGTTCTTCACCCATGAGTTCCTGTTTCTACCAATTCTCATCTTGATATGTGAAGCTCTGCAATCTTTGGCAGCTTCTCCCAAGTGCTGTCTAAATTCAGTTTCCGCCTCTTCTTTAGAGATAAACGCACTTGAGTAGACATACCCTGTCCCAACTCTTCCATACAGAGGGATGTTCCAGACCCAACCAGATGAGAGCGCAGTTGCTGTTGTATAAGGATTGATTCCATTTTTCTTGATATCAGTGGGTATTTGCATAGCGATCGCACTATCGCACAGTAGCGACTCCGAGAAGGAAACGAATGGTTCACCAAGAGCTTTATTGATTAATAAACCACGGAAGCCAGTACAATCTATAAACAAATCGCCTTTGATAGTCCCATGTTCTTTGGTTTTGACACAATCTATACTGCCATCTTTGCCTAAATTAACGTCTACTACGTCATCAACAATCTGTCTTACACCTCTCTGCTTCCCATAATCTTTTAAGAATCTTGCAAGTAAGTTGGCATCAAAATGATAGGCGTAAGGGTACTGAGATTTTAAATCAGCCAAGACGTTTTTCTGAGTGGTAATCTCTTGAGTAAACAAATCTTGAGCTTTATTATCAAAAACTTCTCCGTTAAAATGTCTGGGAGAGCGCTTCAGATCGCATAACAAAGGAATCATAAAGCAGGAATAATCAAATGGTGCTTCGTGTCTCTTTGTTTTTAGCCACCACTCGGAGATATCAAAACCATCTACAGTTTCATATCTTTGAAAAGGATGGTAAAAGTATTGTCCTTGAGAGTTCCAG
This sequence comes from Nostoc sp. UHCC 0252, assembly GCF_034931145.1. Lineage (NCBI taxonomy): Bacteria > Bacillati > Cyanobacteriota > Cyanophyceae > Nostocales > Nostocaceae > Nostoc > Nostoc sp. UHCC 0252. The sequence continues at coordinate 57,243 of NZ_JAYGHE010000013.1, forward strand.
TTGACAAACTTAATTGCCATTTTATAAGTAGCATTGCATTTTGGCATCCATTCAGATTCTTGCAACCCGAGAAAATCAAAGAACAGCTTAATGGTGCTGAAGGTCGCTTCACCAACTCCCACTGTTGTGATGTTAGATGACTCAATTAAGGTAATCTGAACATTTTTGTCCAAAGCCTTGCTCAAATATGATGCGGTCATCCAACCAGCAGAACCACCACCAACGATTACAATGTTCTTTATATTGTGTGCCATGAGAATATTGCTCCTAAAGGTTTCATGAAGTATTTTGTCAAACAAGAAAAAAGTCAAAGAAATCAACCAACATAAATTCAAACGCAGTGAATTTTACGTTTGTAAAGTATGTAGATACTTTTTGTAACTAATGCAGAATTCGGATTAACTGTTCTAACTTCATCCAGGCTTCTCCACTTTGTAAGATGTCTTTAGCAATTACCCCTTTTGCATAGAGGTTAATTTCATCTGTGGAAGCGATCGCCTCGCCAACCTGTAAAGCTAGCGCTGCATTCAAAGCCACAACATCTTGCTGCGCCTGAGTGCCTTTTCCTTGAAGTACAGCTTTGAGAATTTCAGCATTTTCCTTGGCATTTCCACCTGCTAACTGAGCAGTTGCAGCAGGTTGTAATCCCAAATCTTCAGGATTCAAAGTTACCTGATGTAGTTGTTTGTCTGCCAACACAACCATGTCAGTCAAGTCTGCTAATCCTGCCTCATCCAGTTTTTCACGTCCATGAAGAACGATCGCTTGGCGAGTGCCTAGTTGATTTAACGCCTGAGCGATTGTGTTCATTAAGTTAGGATTATAAACTCCGATAACTTGCCCTGTAAGTGGTAAAGGATTGAGTAACGGGCCTAATAGGTTAAAGACAGTACGGATTTTCAACGTTTTACGCAGAGGTGACACCACCTTAAAAGCAGGATGCCATTTTGGTGCAAATAAAAACGTGATCCCAACTTCGTCAAGGGCTGCGATTACGCGATCGCTGCTGCTATAGAGATTCAAACCCAGCGTTTCTAGGACATCCGCCGATCCAGCTTGACTAGATGCTGAACGATTGCCATGCTTGGCAACTTTGATTCCTGCGGCTGCAACCACAAAAGCTACAGCTGTAGAAATATTGAAAGTTGAGGCTCCATCTCCACCAGTCCCACAAGTGTCAATCAAAGGATAGGATTTGACAGCATCACTAGTTCCTAATTGTAATGACTGCTGTCGCAAAACTTGTGATAGACCAACCAACTCTTCAGGAGCTACTCCCTTGGCTTGAATTGCTGCCAAAATTGCTCCTGATTGTACTACAGGGATGGCTTCTGTTAACCAACCTTGCATCAGATTTTTGGCTTGGAGTACAGAAAGGGACTGACGGTCTAGCAGTTGTTGCAGTAAGGTAGACCAATCTTCAAAATCAGAAGTTAATGCATTGTCTGCATTTACTGTGGGAATTGCAGCTATCATCTCAAATTTTCCCAAATTTTTACAACAGAGTTAATTTGAACGATTCAAAAACTGAATAACGGTATGCACATCTTTGTCTCCCCGTCCAGAGCAACTGAGGATAATTCGTGGACTTCCTTCTATTTCAGGGCAAAGAGTTTCGAGATATGCGATCGCATGGGCAGTTTCTAGAGCCGGAATTATTCCCTCTAACCGCGAAAGACGCTGGAATGCCTGTAAAGCCTCTTGATCGGTGACGCTGTGGTATTCAACCCGACCAATATCCTTCAAATAACTATGCTCAGGCCCCACACCAGGATAATCTAGCCCAGCACTAATCGAATGTGCCTCGATTATCTGACCATCGTCATCTTGTAGCAAATAGCTCATTGCACCATGCAAAACGCCAACTCGTCCGCGAGTGAGAGTAGCAGCATGTTTTTGGGAGTTAACGCCTTCACCTGCTGCTTCTACTCCAATTAGTCGCACACTTGGTTCATCAACAAACTCGTGGAAAAGTCCGATCGCATTGGAACCACCTCCTACACAAGCTAAGAGAATATCTGGTAGTCCTCCCCATTTATCCTGACACTGAGTGCGAGTTTCCTGTCCAATCACAGCCTGAAAATCACGCACCATCATCGGATAAGGATGAGGCCCAGCAACAGAACCGAGAATGTAATGAGTAGTTTCGACATTAGTTACCCAATCTCGAATTGCTTCGGAAGTAGCATCTTTTAAAGTTCCTGTTCCTGCTTCCACAGGACGAACTTCTGCCCCCATCAACTTCATCCGAAACACATTTAGAGCTTGCCGCTCCATATCATGGATACCCATATAGATTACGCAGTCTAAACCAAAGCGAGCGCAAACTGTGGCTGTAGCAACCCCGTGTTGACCTGCTCCTGTCTCTGCAATAATCCGTTTTTTGCCCATTCGTTTTGCTAATAACACCTGAGCTAGAGCATTATTAATTTTGTGAGCGCCTGTATGGTTTAAATCTTCACGTTTGAGGTAGATTTGTGGCCCTGTGCCATCAGGTTTGGCATAATGAGCAGTCAAACGTTCAGCAAAGTAAAGAGGGCTGGGTCGTCCTACATAGTCCTGCATGAGGTTTTGCAACTCACATTGGAAAGTAGGAACTGCACGATAGTGCTGGTAAGCTCTCTCTAGCTCACTGAGTGCTGACATTAAAGTTTCAGGAACGTACTGGCCTCCAAAGCGTCCAAATCGACCCAATATATCAGGTTGTTTGTTTGCTCTGGGAGCGAGAGCATAAATATCTTTTGTGATTACCACGATGAAATCCCCCTGATTAGTTATTTGATGCAGTAATTGCTGCTTTTAGACTTCGACAAAGTTTTTCAACTGCCAACAGTTTTTGAGTTGTTGTCCCATCAGCCAAACATTTCACAAAGGCACTACCCACGATCGCAGCATTTGCGCCCCACTCCATCACCTGACGAGCTTGTTCAGGTCTAGAAATGCCAAAGCCAACAGCAATAGGTTTGTCAGTGACACTATGCAAATCTGTGAGTAAATCTTTAACATTTAGTTGGAGTTCGGAGCGTATACCAGTGACACCAGTGACACTGACTAAATAAACGAAGCCCTGAGACTGACGAGCGATCGCTTCAATACGTTCAAATGAACTAGTAGGAGCTACCAACAAAATCACTTCAATACCATATTTGGTGGCTAGCTGTAATAAATTTTCTGCTTCCTCCAATGGTAAATCAGGTACTACTAAACCAGCGATGCCTGCTTGAGCTATTTGTTGCAAGAACTGCTCAACACCTCGGTTCAAAATAGGGTTGTAGTAAGTAAATAAAATTAGAGGTGTTTTGAGGCTAGGACTAACAGTCCGAACCATTTCCAGAACTTGATCTAAACGAATGCCCCGTTGCAGAGCGCGGGTTGCTGCTGCTTGAATTACAGGCCCATCTGCCAAAGGATCTGAGTAGGGAACACCCAACTCAATCAGATCAGCACCGTGACGATCCAAAACCCGTAAAGCTTCTGCTGTTATTTCTAAATCTGGATCGCCAGCCGTAATAAAGGGAATTAAGGCACACTGATTGCGATTCCGTAAAGTCTCGAAGCAATGAGAAATAGAGGTTGTTCTCATAGTTTGTCTAACAAAGTAAGTGAATGGCTAAGAATTTGTCCGAAGATCGAGTACAGCTTGGACTAAATCAGTTTGTTTGACTAAAGACTCTCCGACTAAAACAGCACTAGCACCAGCACCAGCCACAAGAGCTAAATCAGCTTTTGTGTGTATACCAGACTCACTAACAACAGTGATGTTTAAACTGTTTAACTTTTCTCGTCGTTGTGCCAATAAATGCTGTGTAGTTCCTAAATCAACCGTGAAATCTTCGAGATTACGGTTATTGATACCTACTAAACGCAAGTCTTTGAGCGTTAGTACTCGGTCTAGTTCTGCTAGAGTATGTACCTCTATCAGAGCATTCATGCCTAAACTGTGGGCAATTTGCAAAAATTCTTTGAGGTTTTGGTCTGACAGAATGGCTGCAATCAAAAGTACAGCATCAGCGCCAGCTACTCGTGCTAGATATATTTGATAAGGATCAATGATGAATTCTTTGCACAGCAGTGGTAGTGAAACATTTTGTCGAATCGCCTGCAAATAGTCAAAACTGCCTTGAAAGAATTTTTCATCAGTTAGCACTGATATACAAGTTGCGCCACCTTGTGAATAAGCCTGTGCAATTTTGACTGGTTCAAAGTTAGCTCGAATTACTCCTTTACTAGGTGAGGCTTTTTTGACTTCTGCAATTAAGCTGGGTTTGGTTGGGCTTTGTTGCAGCGCACTTAAAAAATCTCGCGTAGCGGGGGCAGTACTTACCTGATTTTGTAAATCTTCTAAACACAATTGCTGACTTCTAAGTGCAACTTCTTGCTTTTTTTGCCACACAATCTCTTCAAGGATATGGCGCGGCTTGGCATTAGTAGTAAATGAAGTTAAAGGATGCTGAGTCTGCATAGTCATCACTTGAATTTAAGAGAGAGACAATACGGCGCGATGGATGACATCTTTGTTGCCAGTAGTTTCTTCTAGCTGTGGATGTGAGAAACTGCACTCTCGTGTGTACATACGCACGATATTCTTAATAATTGATAGACCGACTTCGCCAGAAAGAGTCATTATCGATTCTGGGTGAAACTGAAGTGCAGCAATTGGAAGGGTTTTATGCTCAATGCCCATAATCACACCATCTTCTGAAATAGCTGTAACTTGCAATTCTTGAGGAAGGCGATCGGGTAGAGCAAATAACGAATGATATCTACCAACTTCAAAGGATTGGGGTAAGCCTTGAAACATCCCAGATTCCGGGGCTGTAACAACAACACGAGCCGATTTTCCATGTTGCGGATACTCAAGAATTCCTAATTCACCCCCAAAAGCTTCAACAATTCCTTGTAACCCCAAACAAACCCCAAAAATTGGGATTTTTCGACGGATGCAGCTTGCAACTGTTTTGGACACATTAAAGTCACTAGGTCTACCAGGGCCAGGAGATAGTACAACAATGTCTGGAGATTCAATATCTAGAATTTGTTCACAGAAGCCATGACGTAGTGTTTTAACTGTGGCACCAGAAGAGCGGATATAGTTAGCAAGTGTATGTACAAATGAGTCTTCATGGTCAATTAGTAAGACACGCTTGTTTGTTTCAGTTTTAGCTCGATTGTTAAGGTTTAAACTGCATGACAAGTTGGACTTTTGCTGAGTCTGGTAAAGCGTTTGAAACAAAGCTGCTGCTTTAGTTATAGTTTCTTGGGCTTCGGCTTCTGGAATTGAGTCATAAAGAACTGTCGCACCCGCACGCACTTCTGCAATTGAGTCTTTAAGCTGGATTGTTCGCAGAATCAGACCGGTGTTCAAGTCGCCTTTGAAGGTGAAGTAACCAACTGCTCCACCATACCAACGTCGAGGGCTACGCTCATGCTGTTCAATAAATTGCATTGCTGCTCTTTTGGGCGCTCCTGTGACTGTGACTGCCCATAGATGGGTGAGAAATGCATCCAAGGCATCAAATTCAGGTCTGATTAAACCTTCGACGTGATCCACTGTATGAATCAAATGACTATACAACTCTATTTGGCGGCGGCCAATGACTCGTACTGACCCAGGTTCGCAGATTCGGGACTTGTCGTTGCGGTCAACGTCAGTACACATCGTCAGTTCAGCTTCATCTTTGCGTGAGTTGAGCAGCTGAAGAATTTGTGTCGCATCCTCAATGGCATTTTTTCCCCGCTTGATAGTGCCACTGATTGGGCAAGTTTCAACCCGCTTACCTTCGACGCGTACAAACATTTCTGGAGATGCACCAATCAAATATTCTCCACCCAGATTGCAGATAAATCCATAGGGGCTAGGATTTATTTGCTGTAACTTTCGGAAAAGTTCTGCTGGGGATTTTTGGCAGCCTTGAAAGAAGTTTTGACTAGGAACTACTTCAAAGAAATCACCCCGACGGAAATAATCAAGTGCTTTCTCAACTTGAAGAGTATACTCGTCAGGTTCATGATCGCATGGTTGAGTGGGGGTATGGGATTTCCCTTTGTAATCAATGATTTCACCACTCTTTGGCAAACCTCTAGTACTACCATGCTTAGTCTCAAATTCATACTGCACCCTGAATGCACGTTGCTGGTAGTAGTCAACAATTAACAGTTCATCAGGTAGATATAACAACATATCTCGCTGATCAACAGAACGTTCAAGCTGCTTTGGCATTGGTTCAAATTGGAAAACCAAATCGTAGCCAAATGCACCATATAGTCCTAAATGTTGATCTTCTGGACTCTCAAAAGCAGATAAGATTTCCCGAACGATATTGAAGACAGATGGTTGTTTGCTGCGTTCTTCTTCGGAAAATAAATGTTCTGTTGGTCGAATTAATCCAGATAAATGCTTCGTTTCCCAGTTAACTATCTGGAGTTGCGATCGCCCAAACAAACGCTCTGCTAAATACTGCAATAGTACTACACCGCGATCGTTATGGGCTGTGAGTGTAAAAAAGTTGTCAGTAGTAACCAGTTCTAAGGGTGGATTAACAAAACCGATTGCCCATCTTTTATATCTTCCAGGATATTCGTAACTACTGGAAAATAAACCTCCACGTTGAGAATCAATACGTGATAAGACTTCATCAATCGCAGTTTCGATCAGTGTCTCAGTGATGGAGCGAGATATGCACACTCCACCTTTAGTTGTGTAGCAATGAGTATCAAACATTGGGGAATTCTCTCAACCTATTTAAAGAACACCATTCCAGAAATGCTTTGACTACAAACTTGTTTGTCTAGTTGGTTCATCGCATAAATGCACTGTAAAATAACGAACCACAAAGTACCCAAAATTTGCAAATAACGAGGAAAAAGAAAGAAGTTGAAAAGCTAATTTTCCTTGCAAAACTAATGTGATAAACTATTAGTCATCTATCCACGACTAAATAGCTTTTCTATTCGCTCTCTAATTGCTAACATACTTACTGGTATATCGTGGCTCAGAACGTGTTCTACTAATGCTCCTGGTAAGATTGGCTTTGGCCAAATCAAGAAGTTATATGAAAGCTCCACTCCATCTTGTTCTAGCGATAGATTCCAAGGTTTTAACTGCCAGTAACCAGAGAAGTTTTTAAAGTCTCCCTCAACTTGTTGATAATGAATTTTAGAGGGAAAGTTTTCTTCGATATCTACAACTAATTTGGTCGATACCTTCATCCCCATGAAACTTTTAGTGCGGACTTGTTCTAGACGAATGCCTCCAGTTGGATGAGCCAAGCGTCTACTTTCTGTAAAATTGGGCATGAACTCAGTAAAAGCTTCATAGTCTGTGAGAACCTGCCAAACTTGCTCTAATGAATAGGGAATTTGAATTTTGGCAAAAACACGCCGTTGTCGGTTCTCTAGCTTTTCAATTTTGATGTCTACAGCTTGTGGAAGAATCAAGTCAGTATTAGTGATCGGTTCTAAGTTTGTTAATTCTAGTTTTGCAGGGTTATATTCCTGGCTCATTTGTACCTCTTGTGCGTGGAAGTTGAACAGGGTTTTAAAATTAGTTGTGAGAAGTCATGAGAGTGATGGTACTATTACAAAGTTGTTTTGCAGATTGATAGTTTGGTGAAAGGGAAGATACTGTCGATGTGGTAAAATTTGGCTCCCAACGATTAACAGCTTGACCAATCACAGCCATCTCTTGCATTAACTTCTCATATTGATCTGGTGTTAGAGATTGAGGCCCATCAGAAAGAGCTTTTGATGGGTTAGGGTGAACCTCAATCATTAAAGCATCTGCGCCGGCGGCGATCGCAGCTAATGCCATTGCTGGTACATATTCTGATCTACCAGTACCGTGGCTAGGGTCAATCATAATCGGTAAGTGAGTTAGCGATCGCAACACAGGTATAGCACTCAAATCAAGCGTATTCCTGGCATACTGCCGATCAAAGCTCCGAATTCCTCGTTCGCACAAAATCACATTCGGATTGCCTGCTGCCAAAATGTATTCAGCTGCCATTAACCACTCTTCAATCGTGGCAGACATGCCTCGCTTGAGCAAAATAGGTTTGTCTATATTACCTACTTTCTTTAACAACGAGAAATTATGCATATTGCGAGCGCCGATTTGGACAATATCAGCAATCTGAGCCACTTTCTCAAGATCGGCTGTATCCATGACTTCTGTCACGATTCCCAAACCTGTTTCTTGGCGAGCGGTTGCTAACAAATTTAAAGCACTCTCACCATATCCTTGAAAAGCATAGGGAGATGTACGCGGTTTATATGCTCCTCCCCGCAAAAATTTAGCTCCACCAGCTTTAACTTGCCTAGCTGTTTGGACAATCATTTCTTCGTTCTCTACTGAGCAAGGCCCAGCTATTGTAACTATGGAATGATTTTCGCTAAAACTAACTGCTCCATTCGGTGTAGATACTAATACTTCAGTAGGTTCTCCATAGCGAAATTCTCGACTAACCCGTTTAAAAGGCTGTTTCACCCGCAATACTTCCTCAATAAAAGGACTGAGTTGTTGAATGTATTGAGGATTAATATCTGCCGTATCACCGATTAACGCAATTATAACTTTCTGGCTGCCTACAGTTTTTTCTGGTTTAATCTTCCATCTTTGTAATTCTTGACTAATTTGTTGAACTTCTAGCTCAGGAGTTCCTGTTTTCATGACTATAATCATTGGCTTAAACCCTCATTTTAGTTGAGTGAATATTTACTTGAGAGTAATTATTCTAGACCGACATTTCTAAAATCATATTTGCTTCGACAATCTTCTCAATTATTTCTTGGTGTTTGCGCTCCACTTTTAAAGCTTCTAAATATGGCATACAAGTGAAAGAAACATTGTAGTAAAGGGATGCATGTTCTGGATTATTTTCCTGTATTTTCCTCTCAATTTTATTGAGTTCCAAAAATTTGGGATCTCCTACCATTTTTCTTAAAACAGTAAAGTGTTCTACGCAAAGATCAGCGAGGGCATCCATATTTGGTTTACGCATAATCTCATATTCTCGAAAAATTGATTGCCAGTCTCCTAAGTGTTGCTGAATGCAATTAGTAAGTAACTGACAATCTTCAAATCCGGCGTTAGCTCCTTGACCGTATGAAGGGAAAATAGCATGGCAAGAATCACCAACTAGCATTACTTTATCCTGATAGCTCCAAGGAAAGCATTTAATAGTAATCATTGCTTCCACTGGCTTATCAATGTAATTTACTAAGTTGGGTTCTACTAGCGACCATATATCAGGAAAGTACTTTTTGAAAAGATGGCGCAGAGAATCGGGAGATGCAGAAGACTTATGAGAAATTTCACCTTCATAAGGCAAGTGTAATGATAAGGTAAAACTTTTATCTAGATTGGGAAACCCGATCAGCATGTAATCATCTCGTGGCCAAATATGTATGGCGTTTTTATCTAATGCCCAATCGCCATCACTGGAGGGAGGAATGATAATTTCTTTATATCCCTGCTCAAAATATTCTTGGGAATAATTGAAACGTTTCAATCGCTGCATCTTTTGCCTAACAGGAGAATAAGCTCCATCAGCAGCAAAAATTCTATCCGCATGAACTTGATTGACTTCTCCTGTTTTTGAGTTTTGGAATTTCAAGGTAGCGGTTGGTAAATCAATGTCACTACATTTTTGATTGAAATGAAATTCAACGTTTTTATGCTGTTGGGCAAACCAGACAAGCGCCTTACTTAAGTCTTCGCGTCCGATGGAATAAATAGCTTCTTTATTGTTACCGTAAGGCTGATAATTTAGCTCACCATTTTGGGCATGAATAATTCTGCCATAGACAGGAATGCAAAGACTGCGTACCATATCGCCTGCACCAACAGCATCTAGTGCGTGGAAACCCCGTTCAGACAAGGTTATATTGATAGATCGATCTGATTGCAGATTAACTTGGCGTGGATCTGAATTTCGTTCATATACACTAACTTTAAAGCCAGCGCGTGCTAGGTACACAGAGAGCAGAGAACCTACAAGCCCTGCTCCAACGATAATAATTTTTTCTTCCATTTCTACCTCTTCTATTCAAACCAGTCCTTGTTCAGCTTTATGTTTTGTACTAGGAAGAATCTTTTTCAAGAAAGTTCACAAGTTGCGTTTAAACCGAGAGTATTGATAACTCTGGCAATGTTTTTGATAAGTGATTATCTGGTTTAATAGGTTCAAGCTGGGCTGTGAACTGACGCAACAATTTAGGCGCGTAGTTCAGTTGATACCCAGGAATTTGATCGCGCCGTGCAGCAGTTTTACCAAATATTTCAGCCACATAGTCTAAATGACTTTGCGTATATACCCTTCTAGGAAGTGCCAAACGAACTAATTCCAATTTTGGATACACCGTTTTGTTGGTATCTGGATCAAGATGGCCAAAAGTCAATGAGCCTATTTCTACTGTCCGTATTCCACCTTCTAAATAGAGTTCTACTGTTAAGGCTTGAGCAGGAAATTGTTCTTGAGGAATATGAGACAATAACAATCCAGCATCCACATATACTGCATGTGCGCCTGGCGGCTCAATGATCGGAATCCCTAATTCTCGTAGACGCGCTGCTAGATAAGCTGTTTGCCCCAAACGATAGGCCAGATAGTCTTCTTGAAGTACTTCACGCAAGCCAATGGCCATAGCATCTAAATCTCGGCCAGCTAACCCGCCATAAGTGGGGAATCCCTCACGCATAATTAATTCATTACGTGCTTGTTCAAATAGGGCTTCATCTCTCATGGTTATAAAGCCACCAATATTGACCATGCCATCCTTTTTCGCACTCATGGTAATGCCATCGGCTAGAGCAAACATTTCTTGGCTAATTTCCAGAGGAGTTTTATCTGCATAACCAGGCTCTCGTAGCTTAATAAAATAAGCATTTTCTGCAAAGCGACAAGCATCAATGAAAAACGGTATACCAAACTCTTTATAAGTTTGGGAAACTCTTCGTAGATTTTCTAGAGAAACGGGTTGACCACCTCCAGCGTTATTCGTGACTGTGATCATACCAAAGGGAATTTTGTCTGCTCCTACTCTATTGATAAATTCACGCAGCTTTTCAATATCCATATTCCCTTTGAAGGGGTGATATGAACCAGTATGATGAGCCTCTTCAATAACTAGGTTAGTAGGAAGTCCTCCACGAGCGCGGATATTGGCATAGGTAGTATCAAAGTGCATGTTAGAAGGAACATACTGACCTGGTTTAACCAAACAAGCGCTCAAAATGTTTTCTGCTGCTCGACCTTGGTGAGTAGGTAAAAAGTAGGGAAAGCCGAATATGTCTTGAATGACTTCTGCTAATCGATAATACGAACGAGCGCCAGCATAAGCTTCATCACCTTCAAGCATTGCTGCCCACTGTGCTTGACTCATTGCACTAGTGCCAGAGTCTGTAAACAAATCAATGAATATTTCCTCTGAACGCAGACCAAATAGATTGTAATTAGCTCGGCGTATGGCTGCCTCACGGGTATCACGATCAAGTAGTTTGATCGGCTCAACCATCTTGATCCGAAATGGTTCTGGGGGATGAAGGGTCATAACTTACCTCTAAATATTGTTTGTTGTTTTTTGATTGTGATTTGCGAGTGCGATCGCTCTTAAGCTCTTAATTGAATGGCACAGGGTTGAGGAATATCGCATATTTGTTGTATTTATTACCTTCAACCTTTAAATTAGACTTAGTTTGTTGAACTCAAATCTAGAATCGCGGCTTGATGATAACTTGAAAACCCTCCGGCATTAAAATAGCTCCTGCTGTACCTTCAAAATTCAATTTTTCTCCTGGAACTTTTTCAAAGGTGCATTTCTGCATTAGACTAGCGATGAAAGTGAATAGCTCAAGCCGTCCTAAATACTCTCCGAAACAGCGACGTTTGCCAATTCCAAATGGGTAATATTTATCTAGCAAATCTTCTCTAACTTCTCCTGTGTCAGTGAGAAATCGGTATGGGTTGAATTTTTCCGGCTCATGCCAAAAACGTTCATCACGGGTCAAGCTATAAAGATTAACGAACACAGGCGTATCTTTGGGAATGAAGTGACCATTGATAGTGGTATCAATTGTAGTAGCGCTTGGGAGAGCCAGAGGAAAGGAATGAGCATGTCGTAGCATCTCATGAATGCAGGCTTCTGTAAATGGCAATTTTTTGCGATCGGCCATGCATACTTGTCGCTCTCTACCCACGACTGTATCTAGTTCTTGGTGGATTTTGGTCTGAATATCTGGGTCAGCAATCACATATAACATCGCCCAACGAATTAGCGGTGCAATGGGCAGTAATCCTGTACCCATCATTTCTTGCGGTGTTCCTTCCACAATCACCTTTTCGGTAAGTCCCAAGGTTTGCTTATCGAACTCGTTTAACTCATTAGTGCCTTTAATGAGCGCATCTACCATACCTCTGAGGTTTTCGGGATCGTATGAGTCCCGATATTCTTTTAACTTCTTTAAAATCAATTTTTCTAGATGAATCAGGGCGTTATACCACTTCGATAACCCTTGTCCAAAATTTTCAAAAAATATACGGGTCTGTGGTACAAAATCAGCTAATAAAGTCCCTGCCGTATTTTGCGGAAAATCCTTAGCAAATTTGACAAAGCCAATAAAATCTTGATCGTCACGGCTACATCTTTCTCCAAACAAAATCTGGAGCATAACATTTGCAACAGACAGATTTACCTCTATCTCCGGATCGAAAGGTTGACCTTGATAGCTCAGGAGAATATTTACTAATTCGGCTGCTTCCTCCATTACTTGCTGTTCAATGGAGCTTATTTTACTGGTAACGAATTTATGCAGAGCATTAGTAGTAATTTCCCGATGCCTTTTCCATAGCAAACCATAATCCCTACCACCAATAGCCCTACCTCTAACTGCATTTTTGAGAGTGTAAAAGTTTGGTCTACCAGCAAAATCGCCTTGTTGTTTTAGTAAAGCCTCTTTAATTGTCTCAAGTCCATTGAGTACAACAATAGTTTGAGAAAAAATACGTATTTGAAAGACGTTACCGTACTGTTTCGCTAGGTTAGTGAATGTTTGATATGGGTATTTACCCATGATTGGCAGGTTCCCAATGATGGGTAAACCACGCGGCCCTGGAAGTGGAGTATTTCTTGTTGGGGTAGAAGGTTTTGATTGCAATAGCATAGTAATCTCTTTTATTTATGTTGCTGTTGTCTCAATTCTCTAAAACACATTGCACATTATTTGTCCTCTTTGTAGTCTCTCCAATATCGGAGAGACTTTTCTAGCCCGTCTATACAGGTTGTGGTACTTTAATATCAAAAAACTCTTTAAGTAAAGCTAATGGAATATCGTCTGCACCCGAAGAAACCAATGGCTTGATTGGTTCTGGATATGCACGGAAATCAACGTGTCGTGCTTGAGGATTTCCCCAAGGGTAAACTGATTGCGGTAACATATCAGATTGCTTGAGAAGAGAGAGCATCTGATTAGCAGCTTCTTCTACAGGTATTTCTCCTGCATCAACTTTATCTAATAACACTTCGTAACTATCCAAGACAGTTTGGAAAGTCTCAGCGAAGGGAGCTTTAGCCATAGGATAAGGCTCTTCTTGATCAAGCTCTATAAAAGGTGATGAACTACTACTAGCTATAGATTTTAAGCAACTACGGAACAGATAGACATCACTAAGAATTAAGTAAGCTAACCAAAGTTGAGTCATTGCATTCCATAGTGGAAAGTGCGACATTGATCGGAAAGTGTTATAGAGTATCTGGTCGTTGTGATCAATTTTTGTTGCTAGCAATTTTTCTACATGGGTAAATCGCTCAACGCTGAAGTCATCATCTTTCAAAGCCTCTAATAATCGACCGGCTAGAGAATGAACAGTTTCAAAGGTGCTGATAAAACCTCTTGAGTATAGAGGATCAATAAAACCATAAGAATGACTCAACAGAGCATAACGATGTCCTACTGCATGTGTAGATGAGTATTGAATCCTATCGGTACTGACCCATTTACGTACTGGTTTCAGGTCTTTAAGATGTTTAGCAATACTTGGGAACTGCTCGATAATACTGTAGAATTCTTGTTCTGGATCGATGTCTTTTTTCGGATACTTATATCCATTGAGCATTAACCCAACACTGCACAAAGAGCTTTCTGAAAGACTGTGGTTGTCAAAGGGAATGACCCATATCCAGCCCCCATCAAATACATGATGTAATGTTCCTTCTTGCCATTTACAACTTTGTCCTGGCAAGTCTTCTTGCGGTATACAATCATCGTAGGCTGGTAAATTAGCTACATGGGTAAAGATACCGCGAGTGTTGGTTCTTAAACGAGTTGGTTTTTCGCGGAGATTGAATTTTTCAGCAACTAGAGAACGGAAACCGGAGCCATCGACTAAAAAGCGAGCAGAATATTCTTCTCCATCTTTGATACGTACTTGTACGCCATCTTCTTGAAAATCAATGTCCTGTACTTCAGTTAAGTCATGATATTCAACGCCATAATTGATGGCTACTTTCAACATATAATGGTCAACATCTGGGCGGAAGAGGTGGCTTTCAGATATCAAAGAGGAAGATGGCGAAATCAGTTGATGTGCTTCATCTGGATTTTGTTTCTCGCCTTCTTTATGGTAAACAAACCCAAGTAAACGTTTTACGCCGCAACCAGATGATACGTATTGCTGAATTGTTTCAACTTGAGTTAAATTCTTAAGTTCTGGTATACCAAAACGTTCTGCAACAATCCACATCCACAATGCACTTTCAGGCAACATGGCTTCACCAATTGCAAAGCGAGGATGAGTACCTTTTTCGAGTAGCAATACGCTAAAACCATTTTTAGCTAAAATACTAGCCAAGGTTGTTCCGGCAATTCCTGCTCCGAGAATGATAGTGTCAAAATGTTTGTTTTTTTGCATGATCTCTTGAGTTTTGAATTGATTAGATTGGTTGCGGATTGATATATTTTAATAAGAGCGTAAATTCCATTTTGGTGATGGCGATCGCTTGCAATTAAAAAGCAAAGCATCAAAAGTTATGCAGCAACTGCTTACGTCTTCAAGTGTGTTGTTCTAGAAGAAATTCAAGTGTTTTCTTTTCACAATTCAAGTTTATATTGTCTTAAAGGATAGTTGCAATCATCATTTTTTTGATTAACTGAACAATTATTTTGATTTTATTAAAAAAAATATTTTAAAATTTAAAGAATGTAAGTTCATATCTATGCTTTAAAAGCAATACGGTTCAGTTAGTTCCAAAAGCCTTGAAATGCGTAGGTTGGGTTGAGGAATGAAACCCAACATTTTCGGGGCTTTGTTGGGTTGCGCTTTGCTTAACCCAACCTACAATTTTCCTTAACTGAACCGTATTGGCTTTAAAAGCAAAAAATGGCTCAAACTAAACATTGCAGCCATTGTAAAAACTTAATTTTATACATTGCAATTCATAAAATATGGCTTATGCTTCTAAGCCTCTCTTGCTTAGATTGCCTGAAAGTTATAATGCAATAACCATTCTTTTGATTGAGATATTAATTGTTTAGCACTAATCGCTTTTGGACTAAGATAACGGCGGCATATCGTTCTCCAAACATGAGGAGTTTTGCCATTTATCTGGCGAAATTGACGACAGAAACTAGCTGTATTTTGATAACCCAAGCTTAGAGAGATTTGATTTAAGTTTTGGTCTGTTTCTAATAGCAAAAGATATGCTTCTGCCATCCGTCGATGAGTAATCCATCGGTAAAGACTTTTACCAGTTTGTAGTCGTACCAAGTTAGTCAAATAAGCTGGAGAGTAACCAACTACCTGTGCTACATCGTCAAGGGTAATTGGTTGATTATAATTTGCTTCAATAAAGTCAAAGACTTCTTTGAGCAAGAGAACAGACTGATAATTTGACTGCTGAGTTGTGGTGTTGACAGTATTAATAGGTAATGGCTCTAGAATTTGTTGAGCGTAAGCCTCAAAATTCTGTTTCAGGAGAGTCTGTTTTTCAAGTTTGGTAGCAATTAATGCCAATAATTTTCTTGAAGTACATGACTGAGATTGAGAATCATTTATTTCTAGATCAATACCTTTGCGAGTTTCAACATGAGCTACCTTAGTAGTGAAAAAAATGAAGGGGATAGTTGCTTTGAGAATATCTTGATAAAGCGTAGTCAAGACATGGAAATCATCAAGTTGTGCGATCATGATTTTAGAAGTTATTTAAAGTTACTTTTTTGTGAATGCTCTTCAACGGTGAGACATTTCAATATTTGACATCTGCGTTGAGTTATTTACCAGTTTGCCGTCTTCCATTTGGACAATGCGATCTGCAACATCCAAAATTCGGTTGTCGTGGGTAACAATGAGGATAGTACAGCTTTGTTCCTTTGCTAGCTGCTGCATCAGGTTAACGACATCTCGACCAGATTTACTATCGAGAGCAGCAGTTGGTTCGTCAGCCAGAACAATTTTAGGATGGCTTACCAAAGCACGGGCGATCGCAACTCGCTGCTTTTGTCCACCTGAAAGATCATCAGGATAGTAATTTATCCGATGCTCTAATCCCACCTGCTCCAGCATTTGTGCTGCTCGCCGTTGCATTCGTTTTGAAGAAATATTTTTGTGCAATTCTAAGCCCATTTTGACGTTCTGGAGTGCAGTTAGACTACCATGCAGATTGTGAGCTTGGAAAATATAGCCGTTGTTGCGTCGCACCTGTACCAATTCTGCTGGACTGGCATGACACAATTCTTTTCCTAAAACCTGTAGACTTCCTGACTGAGCAGAGCGCAATCCACCAGCTAAGGTGAGCAGTGTAGTTTTACCAGAACCGGAAGGCCCGGTCATAATCACAATTTCACCCGCATGAATTTCTAAATTGATGTCGAATAAGACTTGTTTGCGGAGTTGACCTTGACCAAAGAAGTGATCGAGATTGTGGATGGAAATGACTGGCTTATGAAACATGGTGTATACCTAAAACATATCAGCAGGGTCAGCAGATTGAAGTTTACGGGTGGCGATCGCTCCTGAAATAGTACACATAACTAATGTTAGTAACAGCACAAATACTCCTCTTAACAACGGCATAGATAATGGCAAGTTAGTAGCATTACGAACCAAATGATAAAGTCCTATGGCAATTGACGCACCAGGTAAAAATCCCAATACTGCCAGAATCAACGCCTCTTCAAATACGACTCCCAACAAGTAAAAAGTACGATAACCCATTGCTTTAAATGTTGCATATTCCTTGATGTGGGCATTTACATCAGTGGAAAGAACCTGATAAACAATCACAATACCAACTACAAACCCGACTACAGTACCAAGTCCAAAGATAAAACCAATCGGTCTATTTTTGGCTTCGTAATCCTTTGCAGAGTCAATAAATTCTTTAAGTGTTAGCACTTGAACATCTTCAGGCAAGTAAGCTTTTAATGCAGATGTAACTTGTACTGGATCATCACCTGGTTTGAACTGAATCAATCCCAAACTAACCGCCCCAGCCTGCCGTTGAGGAAAGAACCGCAAAAAGTTCTGATCGCTGGTAATTAAAGTGCCATCGGTAGAGAAGGAAGCGCCAATTTGAAACAGTCCACTAATAGTAACAGTACGTCGCTGAATTTCAGTCTTGATAGTTTTACCCTGTTCAATTTCGGCAATAATCTCTTTGTAGTCTCCTCTAGATGCTCGGTCAAATAAAACCGTATCTGACAACTTGATACTTTTTAAATTCTGGTTAACCTCTGGCAAATCAACAGTAATACGCTCTGGATTCATACCTACTACCAGCATAGAGGTCTTGCGCTGGGTTTGGGGATTCTTCCAATCTATAGAGTTGATATACAAAGGCTGGGTTGATTTCACCCCAGGCACATCCATTGCTTGATAGAGCCGCCGCCGGGGAATAGTTCCTATATTTGCTAAGTCACGGGCTTGGGGACTGATTAGTACAGCGTCAGCCTTTAATTGGCGGTGGAGCAAAACGCTAGTATCAAACAGCGCATTCATAAAACCGAGCTGCATGAACATCAGTATATCTGCAAAAGCAATGCCGGATAGTGCCACCAACAGACGGCTTTTTTCATGACTGAGTTGTAACCATCCTAGAGGTGTTCGCTGCCGTAATTGTTGGATTAAACCTTTCATATTTCAATTACCACCGTCACTTGAAGGTTTGTTAGCTGTGCTACTTTCTGACTTGATGCTGGATCGAGACGCACCCAAACCTCAATCACCCGAGCATCAGTGTTAGCAGCTGGGTCGGCATGAATCACGTTTTGGCGAACTACGCTTAAGCCAATCCGCTCTACCGTCCCTTGCAGTTGTTCTGGTAGAGAATCACTCATTGCTTTGGCTCGTTGACCTGCATGAACTTTGCTGATATCACTTTGGTAAACCTCAGCAACCGCATACATCTGTCCTGTTTTGCCGAACTCTATAATTCCTTTATCAGAAACCCGTTCACTTGGATAAGTGTGAATTTTAAGCACTCTTCCTGTCTGTAGCGCTTTTACGTAAGCCTGTTCTAAATCTGCCTGGGCTTTTTGAACTGCAACCTTAGCACTACTGACTTTTGCGGCTGCAACCTCGACATCTACTGGACGTACTTCAGCAATTTGTTTCAGCGTGGCTTTGGCTTCATTGAGTTGTTGTTTTTGTCCTGATTGGATGCGCTTTAAATTTGCTCTGGCTTCTTGCAATTGCTCTTGAGCAGTTTCAAAATTAAGACGTTTGCTATCCTTAAGTGATGCAGAGATAGCTCCTTCCTGGTTGAGCATCTGATAGCGCTGGTTTTCGACCTGAGCATTCCTGAATTCAGCTTCCAGTCGAGCCACTGTAGCAGTTTGGGCTTCTATGTTATTGCGGCGCTCGACTTCCAGGCGAGCGATTTGTGCGCGTTGTGCCTCAATTTCTCCAACTTTTGCCCCTGCTTTAATGCTAGCAAGTTCGGCTTGCGCTATTCGTACCTGCTGTTGGGCTTCTGCTAAAGCAGCTTGAAGGCGAGCGCGACTATCCAAAATGGCAATCACTTGACCTGTTTTTACCAAATCACCTTCTTTGACAAGTAATTGTTCAACTCGGCTACCTTCGGATGAAGTAGGAGCAGAAACTTGAATTACCTCACCGCCAGGATCTAAACGCCCCAAAGCAGTTACCGTCTTGACTTCGGGTATATTGTTGACTTCTACTGTTTGGGTAACACCAGCTTGAGATGACTGAAACCGCCAGAGCATATAAGTTGTAACTCCGCCAACTAAAAAAGTTGCAGCGATCGCCAGAATGGTCAATTGGTGAACCGGAGGTTTTGTAACAGAGGATTTTTTGACTATTGTATCTTTCACCATAAAGCATTATTTAATTTGAGTTGGGAGTAATCTCAAGTCTGTTTCAATATGGAGTAACAGGCTTTTAGGAGTTAAGTTTTGTTAATTTAGCTTGTTACTACTGGCAGCTTCAAGTATTGCCTAAATTAATTAACTGCACTCGATATGGCTAATAATGCGATCGCCGTAAGATAAAACTTGAGTGTGTTGTAGAAAACTGTCTTGATCACGGTTTTAATGAATTGAGGTCTGTAATATAGCAATCCTAAATGAGTCGTGAAAAATATAGATAAGGAAACGAACCGCCAAGAACGCCAAGGACACAAAGGGAAGAAAGAAGAAAGAGGTATAGAATTTTCACAAATGATTTAGGACTGCTATATTGAGTTTTCCAATTCTGAATAATTTTGTCCAATTAAAATCAGAAAGTTAAGGCTAAACTTAATTAGTCGCTGCTTTCGATAACAAAGGGTTAGGGAGTAATGGTA
The DNA here is from genome assembly GCF_034931145.1 of Nostoc sp. UHCC 0252. Taxonomy (NCBI): domain Bacteria; kingdom Bacillati; phylum Cyanobacteriota; class Cyanophyceae; order Nostocales; family Nostocaceae; genus Nostoc; species Nostoc sp. UHCC 0252. The sequence continues at coordinate 77,037 of NZ_JAYGHE010000013.1, forward strand.
AGGCGAAACCCGGTCAGGGCAGGGCGTAGGGTGTAGAGTGTAGTGCTAACAGTACATTAATGTTGAGTGCGTACTAGAGGATTTTATTTTGTTTAATTCCCCATACCCTACTCCCAAAGCCAGTAATATCATGGATTTACGCTTATCTTAATGCCGTTCAGGACTAGGAGGAAGAAAGCGCGTGTTTTAAGCCACCTCTGCTACATCCGACAACTCAAAAGCAACCGCAGAGCAAACGCATCTAAATATTGACGAGCCGGAATCAAAGTAGAATTTAGCAAAACCCTAATCAAATAAGGCTTTACGAGAAGATGATTGTCGGATTAGGAAAGATAATGCCTCTCAGAATTGCAGTCAATCTTTTAACTCAAAAGAAGCGTGTTAAACGTAGAATAAAAAATAAACAGTTTCTTGCCGCGATGGATAATAACTCTTTAACAATAGTTTTAGCGTTAGCTAAAATTAATATATTAAAAAATGAATCGAATATTTTACGTGAAAGTTTGCGTTTATCTCCAGATAAACACACTTTTATTTACCAAATAAATTTTTAGAACTTACGCATTGACAAGAAATACCAAATATGGATCAAGCTTAAAAACCACATATTTCGTAAGGGCACAGCAATGCTCATTGGTGTCAACTTAAGCTCAAATGCTTATTCCACAGGCGTTTTACCCCCCTTAATCCCCCCTTGTCAAGGGGGGAAAAAAGAAATCTAGTTCCCTCCCCTTTATAAGGGGAGGGTTAGGGTGGGGTGACGCGGATAGTGATGGGAAGCCAGAGGACTGAACATCACGTTTTGACAAGGGTTTCACGTTAAGTTGACACGTATGAGCAATGCTGTGCCCCTACAGCATTTACGTAGTTTACCGCCGTAGGCATCGCAGGATAATTAAGAAAAGCCTGAAAACTCCCTATTTTAGGTAATGCATATCACGATGCATTTGTACAGTGCGTAAGATGTAACTCAACTTTACTAACTACGATGATTGGGTTGGGCTTAAATGTGTTGTCATCGTGGTTCGGGTAAGACATCTTTGGAATAAAATGACCCGTTAGCGATCGCCTAATTCATATTTTCACTCAGCAACGCCCAGTGATTCTTGGTGGGAGCGGGTTAAATATTACGCTCGGCTGGCGATTAAACGTGTAGAGGATCGGGTTGATGCGGTGTTATCGTTGCGATCGCTCTGTTAAAACTTGATAAAATAAGTATTTTTTGGTAGGATTTGGGCAGTTCCAGAATTTGTAGACAAATCATTAACATTACCTGTTTTAACTACTGCAAACTTATTATTAAATAGCAATATTTCACCATTTCCAGGTGTAAACCAAGCTTTGCGAGCCTTGAGATTATTCGGAAAAATTAAAAAACTTGCATCGCCACGGTAAGGTGAAATCGGTTTCCCTAAGAATGTTTGGCTATCTCTATTGGGAATTGCGTAACCAGCAACAGATCCAACAAAAATATCAGTGCCATCTGAGTAAATAGTTTTAGGGAAATTGCTATTGCCGTCTCCTAATCCTGCTGTTGAGGGAAGTCTTGTAAAACTAAGCTGTCCGCGTTCAACAGTGAATGACGTTAAATCAACAATTCCTGTGTAAACTTTTGTCTCATCACGAGTTTGGGCAGCATTAGTATATTTATCTGTGGTGATCAAAGTTTGCGTTAAGAGGTCTTTACCATTCCACCTATAGATTGAATTACCCCCATAGACCGAACCAAGTACGTAGAGTTTATTCCCAGAAATGTATAATCTGTTGAGTCGGGTATCTGCCATGTCGTGAGCAAGACTGGCAGCATTGTAACCCCAAAGCTTACCTTGATTATCCCCTGGCAAATTTGGCAGTTTAAATATACTTGTGCCATTAAAACCGTTTCGGTAAAGAAAAGCTATTTGGACTGGAACGCCTAACCGCTTTTGTTGTTGAAAGCCACTAATGTAGAGATAATTATCTTTGTATTCAAAATCTGTTACTTCAGTTACCTTGTAATCCTGTTTGTCTTTGAAGTTAAGATTTGAATCGTAAATTGATAGAGTATTTACAGATTGATGAATAATCCATTTACCCTCTAAAAATTTAACTCTTGTTATTGATTTAGCAACACTGTTAACTATTGTTTGAGAGGTTCCATCAGTTTTTATTTTTACTAATCCTGTTGGAACAGCTAGCACATAGGTTTTACCATCAATAGCTGCACAGTCACGAGCATCATGGTAAGAATTTGGAATTAGTTTTTTCTTGCCATTAGCTTCTACTTCCCATATACCCTCAGCATTAATAACCGCGACTTTGCTGCCGTTGACACAAGCCGCTCTTGGAGAAGCAATATTAAGATACGTAGCGATTGCGGGGCTAGAATAAGTGAACATTGTTATACCTCTATATTTCTATTGTTTTTTTGATTTAACCTCACATCACTAGACATCTTGCAAAAGTTTCTTTTGTGAGATGATGGGGTGCATATTTGCATGTTAAAGGGTGAGAAGAAATTACATTCTTCTCTACAATCTTTACAACTCCATTCCTCACTTTTGTAAGAAGTCTAATTATTTCACGAAGATGTTTGCAATCCTAAGTGAGCAGCTAAATCAACTGCTTACTTAGGTAATTAAATGCCATCGGAATTTTTGCCCTTTCAATAGCCGAGATAGTTTTGGTCGGTTTGTCTCTCTCCAAAATCGGGGTGTTGATCTTACTTTTAAACTTGCAAGTCCTTAATCTATCTAATATTGACTATGTTTCATTGCCAGAATAGCTTCATAAAATCCGAACGACTTGAGTAGAAATACGGTTAAATTTAGATTTTTTAGATGGAATTACCGAGTGTGCGCGATCGCCGAACCGTTGGCAAGTTATTCTGGCACGAAATGTAAGCCTATGATCTCTGCTATATACTTATCTCAACACATTAAGTAGTGGCAAACTGTACATTATCAAGTAGGAGGCTATAATACCATAGGGCGTAATCCGTAATTAGTAATTACCATTGCGTAAGGGTTTTAAACATTTCAAATGAGTAGTTTATTTCCTGCCGTGCTGTACTAGTATGATCGGGGGAACACTTCATGCTTGGGCTTGACTCTACAAAAAGTGTTTCCTTATTAATAAGTAACCACGCAAAATTAATTACAGTCATTGCGAGCGAAGCAAAGCAATCCCAGCCCTTGCGATTGCTATCTCTACGAGACGCTACGCGAACATTTCGCTTCACTGCATTCGCAATGACATTGTGTAATTAACTTTGTTTATCTACTTATCAGGTTCGGTTAAACACTTCTAATATCTGTAGGTTGGGTTGAGGAACGAAACCCAACATAGATAGATTTTATTAATAAGTAATTACCCGAACTTGATATAATATCTCTAAGTTCCTAAATTATGGCGATCGCATTCTCCTAATCATTTAGGATTTGTTGTTGCACTTACAATACATATCACAAGTCATTTTTCGAGCATGATATAACCCATAGAACAAATCTAATGAGCGACAGCACTACCAGTTGCTTTCACCTTTTTGAAGAATAAAATAGCAAGACCACTTAGTAATAAAGCAATGCCAATAAAGTAGAAACAATCGTTAAAAGCCATCACGAATGCTTCTTGGCGGACTATGTTAGATATGGATGCGATCGCTTGATTTTGTGCTGTACTTAAATCTGCTCCCCGACTGACAAAATACTGTGTCATTTGGTCAATTCGCTGTTGAGTTTCTGGGTTATATAAAGATACTGCATCACCCAATCTATTCGAGTGAAATTGCTCTCTATTAGTTAATAAAGTTGCTAATGATGCAATTCCTATAGAACCGCCCAGATTCCGCATCATATTAAATAAACCACTCGCCGATCCTGCTTCTTGTGGACTCAATCCAGCAGTGGCGATAGAAGTCAGTGGAACCATAATTAGGGGTTGTCCCATTGCACGCACAAATTGCGACCATCGTAACTGATCTAATCCAGTTTGATTAGTCATTCCTGAGTTCATGAATGCACTGATAGAAAACAAAGCCACACCAACAGCCACCATTAAACGCACATCAATGCGTTGCATCAATTTGGGGATGAGGGGAATAATAAACAGTTGGGGAATACCAGCCCAAATCAACACTTCACCAATTTGCAGCGCATTGTATTTTTGAATTTGGGCAAGATACAACGGTAAAATATAAATTGAACCATATAACCCTATCCCTAGTGACACATTGACAATACTCGCTAAACCAAAGTTACGTTTAAACACAAGTCGTAAATTAATAAATGGTTGCTTACGAGTTAATTCAATATAGAAAAATATTGCCAAAAAAATCACCGCGACCACACTTAAGCGGACAATCAAAGCTGAACTAAACCAATCTTTACGGCTACCTTCTTCTAAAACAACTTGTAGTGAAGCTAATCCAATAGCCATTGCAATAATTCCCCACCAATCACCTTGTTTCAGTAAATTAATTTGGGGTCGTTCTTGCTTAATTCCATACCAAACACCAGCGAGCATTAATGCCCCTGGAATTACATTTATATAAAAGTTGTATTCCCAACCAAAATTTTCTGTTAACCAACCTCCCAATGTTGGGCCAATTGAAGGCGCAAAAACTGCACTAAAACCAAATGCAGCCAGTCCAACTGATTGTTTAGATTGGGGTAAAGTCGTTAATACAACTGTCATGGCGGTGGGAATTAATACTCCTCCGCTAAAACCTTGTAAGGCGCGAAATAAAATCATGGAATTTAGATCCCACGACCAAGCACAGCATATAGAAAAGCAAATAAATAGTGCAGTATTTACTATCAAATAACGTCGGAGAGAAAACACCCGTGATAACCATCCGGTTAAAGGAATTACCACAATTTCTGCGACTAGATACGCTGTAGAAATCCAAGAACCTTCTTCTAAGGTTGCTCCTAAACTTGCTTGAATATCTTGCAGTGAAGCATTAGTTATTTGAATATCTAATACCGCCATAAATGCACCAAGCATACTAGCTAATACACCAATCCAGGTTTTTAGCGGTACACGTTCTGGTGGTGATTGCTGACGAATTACACTTGTATTAGCCATAGTGTTGTTCCAGTTTTAAGGTTAAGCAACAGAATTTAGAATTATTTTTGTACAAATAATTATTCTATGATGATTTTTATACTAACTATTTATTTGCGTTTTGCCTAAGCTTTATTACTCATTAAAATGCCCTTTTCCTCATAAATGGGACGCATTATTTTCCTTAAAGCAGGCAACTGTCTGCTAAAAAAGATAGAGCCTAAAATACAAGCTATACCATCAATAATTAAAGTGTTAGGTGCGCCAATACGACTGGCTAAGATACCTCCCAACAAATTACCAATGGGAATCATCCCTAAAAATGACATTGTGTATAAGCTCATCAATCGACCGCGTTTGTCATCTTCAACAATTGTTTGTAAAAACGTGTTACTAGCAGCAATTTGCAGAATTGTACCTAAGCCAACAAATAACATCGTAAATAAAGAAAGTGGTAAAAATCGAGATAAAGAAAAGCCTATTAAACCCATTCCTAAAATTGCTGGAGCTAAAGCAATCAATTTACCAATTCCTAAGATTGTTTGGCGTGTAGCTAGATAAATACCACCAGTTAAAGCTCCAACTCCAGAAGCCGCCATCAAAAAACCCAAACTTTCTGCACCACCTTTAAGAACTTGTTCTGCAATAACTGGTACTAAAATAGTATTTTGCAGCCCCATAAGGCTGACTAAAGCTGATAGCAATAAGATGGCTCGGATGGGCGGAAAACTAAAGGCATATACAAATCCTTCTTTGACTTTTTGTAAAGGATTACCGTCAGTCACGACATTTTTCCAAGGCTTGACTTTCATTGCCAATAAAGCGGCGAGTACAGCAATGTAGCTTAAACCATCTATTAAGAAACAATAGCCAGTTCCAATTCTGGCAATTAGTAAACCTCCGATCGCAGGGCCAATTAATCTAGCACCGTTGAACATTGTAGAGTTAATGGCGATCGCATTGGCTAAATCTTCTCTGCGTTCAACCAGTTCTGGCACAAATGCTTGACGGGCTGGCGCATCTAAGGCGTTAATAAATCCTTGAAACAAGCTCAAGGCGATGATGTGCCATACCTGAATCACACCAGTCAGCGCCAGCGCTGCTAATGTTAATGATTGAATCATCGCCAAAACTTGTGTAGCAATTAAGGTATGATACCGAGAAAACCGATCTACAAATACTCCGCCAAAAGGAGCTAAAAAAAAGCTAGGAATTTGACTTGAAAATCCCACAATTCCCAGCATTAATGGGGAATTTGTCAAGTCATAAACTAGCCAAATTGTTGCAAGTTGTGTCATCCACGTCCCAATTAGGGAAATACCTTGTCCAGCAAAAAATAGCTGGTAGTTTTTTGACCTTAAAGCAGGTAGTAATAACGGTTTTTTCATGTCAGCTTTGTTTTATACCAATCTGCTCTCACAAATATCATTTCGCCTCATCTTTATACGCCTCTCTAGAGATGTAGGAGAATCTGATAACAAGAAAGAGGTTTGCAGGCAATTTGGCATTACTTAACTTCCACAGCTACTTCCGCAGACATCCCCGGAGTAATCCGCGATTCGTACCCTTGAATGCTCTTTTGCTCAAAAACTACTTTGACTGGAATGCGTTGGACAACTTTGGTAAAGTTACCTGTAGCGTTATCCGGTGGTAGTAAGGCAAACTGAGCGCCGGAAGCTGGCGAAAGACTTTCAACACGACCAACAAAGGTATGATGAGGGAAGGCATCGAGCTTGATTTCTGCTGTCTCACCTGGGCGCATCTTTTCTAATTGGGTTTCCTTGAAGTTCGCAATTACCCAATACTGATTATCCACGATCGCCATTAATGGTGTTCCTACTGCAACTCGGTTGCCAACTTGCACGCTTTTTCTACCGACTCGTCCGGCACTGGGGGCGGTAACATTGGCGTAGGATAGTTGCAATTGCGCGTCTTTGAGTGCTGCTTCCGATTGCGCGATCGCAGCTTTTGCCGCTTCGTATTGACTACGTTTTACTGCTGTATCTTGTCCGCCTGCGGTAGCTTGTTGCAATCCTCCCCTGGATGCTGCCAATTTAGCTTGGGCGTTAGTGACATTTTCTTGCGCCTGTGCTAACTGAGACTGGGCTTTGGCAACACCAACTCTCGCAGAGGCTAACTTGGCTTGGGCTTGTTCTACTCCTTGAATAGCGGCGTTTCTTTGTGCCGTCGCTACATTAAAAGCGGCCTTGGCTGCGTCTAATTGCTGGCGAGCGATCGCACCGTTTTTATACAATTCGTTGTAACGATTGTAATCTGCTTGGGCATTTTCCAAATTCGCATTTGTTTGCGCTACCTGCGCTTGGGCGGCGGGAATCCCTGCTTCGGCTAGTCTGACTTCAGCTTGGGCGGCTGGTATCCCTGCTTGGGCTTCTTGTACTGCTGCTTGGGCTGTGGAAATTGCTGCTACCGCGCCGCTAACATCCCCCTGCGCTTGAGTTGTCTTACCAGTGGTGGTTTGTGAAGTTAAGGCAATATTTGCTTGGGCGGCTTGGGCTTGTCCACGTGCATTTTCTAAGGCTGCTTGTGCCTGTTGCACCTTACTTTCATAGTCCCGTGGATCTAATTTCACTAACAACTGTCCCGGTTGCACCAGTTGGTTATCATTCACTAGCACTTGACTTACAGTTCCCGGAATCCGGCTACTAACTTGGTGAATGTTTCCTGCAACGGTGGCGTTGTCTGTTTCTTGATGAGTGGAGGCATATTGCCAGTAGTTATAACCAAAACCACCTGCGGCGATCGCACCCACACCCAAGGCTGCCAAAATCAAACCAGTCGGTTTTTTCCGTTTCGGTGGAACTTCTTTCTCGATCTCAGGTGCTTCTGGGGTTACAGCTTCTAAAATCTCTGAATCACTAATCAATTCTTTTTCTATAACTGGGGTTTTGTTTTGGTTGCGTCCGTTAAAAGTATTCGCTTTCATGATTCTTAACTCGCTTGGTCGATGATTTGATTAATAGTCGTTTATTTAGAACGCGTAATATTTTCTGAAAAAAATCTTATTTCCTTAGTATGCGTAGTATTATCTCAAAATAAATTTTTACGGCACTTCCCCCGGTCGGGTGATTGTGGGACTATCTTTAGGAGAGGTTAGCGATCGCCCGATTCAAGATTTGGGAAAACAGTTCGCGATCGGCAAAAGAAACACCATCCATCGCTTCATCCCGAACTGCGGCGGCGATTGGCGGTAAGATAGTTTCTAGTTCCTTACCTGCATCCGTGAGCCAAATTCGCCAGATGCGGCGATCGTGAGTGTCGCGTTCTCGACGCACTAAACCGCGTTCTTCCATGCGATCTAATACGCCTGTTAAAGTCCCTCCCACTTGTTTGAGTTTGTCTCCAATACTAGAAGTAGGTAAACCATCTTCTTGCCACAAACAGCACAACACCAGCCAGTGAAATGGTGTAAGTCCAAAAGGTTCTAACCTCTCAGTAAACTTGCGTCCGAGCAGTTGCGAGACTAATTTGATTCTGTAGCCCAAATTGTATGGTGCGAGATTTTGCTGCCACGAATCTAAAGCTGGGGAATGATTAGATGTAGAAACCATTTAGCACAATACTTAGTGTACGTACTATTATCATAACGAAATTAGTCTTTTTTAGCAATAGTTTTTTTGCATCTGTCTTAGGGAATAAATTGAATAAAGAATTTTTGATAGTGCCAAGAATGTGGTAATAGTAAGCACTAGTACTCAATCAACTATAGCAATTCGCTTTGATTTACGAATTTATTTGCGTAATACCAATTTAATGTGAAGCTGCACTAAATGAGTAACTCTCTATTCTTGGCGTACTTGGTGAACCAGCGCTGTAGGCGGGTTTCCCACCGTAGGCGACTGGTTTTCCCGTTGGGCGGTTCGTTTAATCGTTATGGTGTATATGATAAATTGCTGTCTTAAATTTTCTTATTAGTTTATTCAGAGATAGATGTGCCCAATGCTAATTCCACAATTACAAAAACTTTTAACAACACCTATTACTCAAACAAACAGACAAAATAAATCTAGATTTAGTGTTATCTTTTGGTACAGTTTAAGTCTAACTTTTGCTGTTGGTTATATTCTTATGGGGCTGCGAAAAGCTTTCATCAGCCAATATATCGTTAGCGACGATGCACGGGAATATATTTCTTGGATGTATCGTTACATTAACCCAGATTTATTTCCTGGGGATTTAATTGCTGATTATTTCCAGTCGGTAACACCAATTGGATATGGGATTTTTTATAAAATAATTGCGGCTTTAAATATTGATTTAATTTTATTCAGCAAAATTTTTCCAATAGTACTGGGAATAATTACAACTAGCTATTGCTTTGCAGTCTGTATGGAGATATTGCCAGTACCAATGATGGGGTTTATTGCCTCCTTACTTTTAAATCAAAGTCTTTGCCTCCAGGATGATTTATTTTCTGCTACCCCTAGAGATTTTATTTATCCTCTATTCTTGGCTTTTTTATATTATTTAATACGGTCTTCGAGGTTTGGTATATTAATTGTAATTTTACTCCAAGCCTCAATATATCCTTTAATAGCTTTTATTGAGTTATTAATTTTATTTATAAGATTATTTAGTTGGCAAAATAGGCAGATAAATATTTCTCGAAACCGAAAAGATTTTATTTTATTTGCAGCCAGCACAATAATTGCTGGGATTGTGATTTTAACTTTTGCTATTCAATCATCACAATTTGGCCCTACAATTACTGCTGCTGTTGCGAGAACGATGCCAGAGTACTGGGATGGAGGAAGGTTTAGATATTTTAGCCATAATATTATTAGTTATTGGTTTGATGGTAGAGATAGCGGTTTTTTTGCTTTAATTTCGCCTCCGCAATTATTGTTGGGCTTATTCTTGCCAGTTATCCTGAAATTTCAATCTCGCTTTTTCCTCGCAAAGCAATTAAATGATGAAGTCAAATTATTACTACAGGTAGTAATAGCTAGTTTGATAATGTTTTTTACTGCCCATCTATTAGCTTTTAAACTGCACTGGCCTAGCCGTTACACCCATCATACTTTTAAGATGGTACTTGCTATTGCAGCAGCAATTTCTATTACCTTGATTTTAGATGCTATATTGCGATGGTCAAGACAAAATGAGAGACAAATTTTTATATTGGGTACTATTGTTATCCTTGGTGCAGGACTAGTTTTTTACCCTAGCAGCTTAAAAACTTTTCCCAAAACCCCTTATGTAGAGGGTCAAGTCCCAGCATTATATGAGTTTTTGCAAAAGCAACCACAAAATATTGTCATAGCCTCTACCTCAGAAGAAGCAGATAACATACCTATCTTTGCTAAAAGAACAATTTTGGTAGGTAAAGAATATGCTTTACCAATCCATACAAAATATTATGCTCAGTTTAGCAGGCGGATGCTTGATCTTATCAATGCCCAATATAGTGAAGATATTAATCAGATTAAAGACTTTATCCAAAAATACCAGGTAACTTTTTGGTTATTAGAACGTTCTGCATTCACTCCAGAATATATAACTAAAAATACTTGGCTACAACAATATCAGCCAGTAGCGCAACAAGCCAGCGCTAAGTTACAGAATAATTCTCTACCTGTTTTAGCGACGTTAATTAACTCTTGTCGAGTTGTTGAGACCGATAATTTAGTGCTTCTCAAAACAGAATGTATTAAAGCAATTAAGAGTTAAAATAATACGCTTGGGTTAAGTGCTAAATGTACAAAAACGTGAGTTTTGGAGATGCGATAAATCGCCGTCTCTACAAGTTTTTTAGTCTTATATTTAGCGACAGTGGCTTTTCATGTCTCTTCGGAAAGGATTTGAATAAACAAATACTTTTCGCCTGTACCGAGAATGCGGTAAGGTCGAGATAATGTAGAGGACTGGCCAGCATAGATTAAAGCATAGCTCAAAGCTGGTAATTGGGAGATAGAAGCTACCTGTTGGGGACGACTAGAAAGATAGAAATTAAGCAGTACCTTGGTTTTAGCGTCTATTTCTACAAAGTAAACAGGATTAGTTTGGATAATTGAAGCGATCGCAGGTTGTTGTAAAAAAGTTCTCAAAGCAGGATTATAATCACTCAACAGACCGATACTACCTATCGCCGCCAAAGCTAGCCAACAGGGAATTAACCAACCTGCAATCCAGTAACGAGTTGTGAGAAACTTTTGGCCAAAGTGGTAACGACCAATCCACACCACAGGCAAAATTAACCAACCCAAACCCATAGCCAAGCCAATAGTTGCATACTTGCGGATGTCTGAACCATCCCAACTCAAAACCACAATACTAGCTATTATAAGTAAAACGCCTAATCCACCAAAGCTATAGCTGAGACTCCGGGGAAGATTCTTCTTTGCAAAAATATTTAATAGATTTATTCTATCCTTTTTAAGAGGTAATTGTGAGTGCATTTCTGTTTGGTAAATATTGCCCAACCAGTTCAAACCCACAGATGCAAATAAAGCTATAAATGGGTAAAGACAAAGACTATAGTGAGATAAACGAGTAGTAAAAAAACTAAGTTCTATAAATAAGACAAGTGGAAAGCCAACTAATATCAAATGGTAACGAGGAATAGGACGGTGAACAGTTAACAAGAAACCTAAAATTCCGAAAAAAGCCCAAGGAAATGCTTTTAAAAGAATATTCCATACATAGAAAAATGGCCCATTATCATAATGATCGTTAGAACCTTGCTGCACAACAAACTTTAATAATTCCTCAAAACTCTGATTTCCGTAGTGCAGCCAGCTTAACCACAGCCAAATACAGGTAGGTATTAAACCTACAAAAAAACCTAAATACAAAATTGGGTTAGTAAGATGACGATGACGGCGATGTTCCCAAATTAAATAAGGCAATAAAGCTATAATTGGCAAAAAAATCATAAAGCTTCTGATTAAAAAGCCTAAACCTAAACTTAAACCAGCGATAAAACTCCAAAAATACTGATATCTAGGATGTAGTTCCGTTTTTATTAAAGACCAAATAGCTAAAAGAACTAAAAAAACCATTGGGATATCAGGTGTACTTAGGCGGCAGTATTGCAGCCAGAGAAATTCCAGGCTTAAAATTACAGTAGCTAGCCAAGCTAATTTTTTGCCTAGCATAATTTTGCCAATTTCATACACAAGCAATAAGCTAAAAATCCCAGCAATCATACTAGGAAGACGCGCAGTAGTATCACTGATACCAAAAAGTTTGTAGAAACTGGCAATTAACCAATAAGGGCCAGGAGTTTTATGATGTGCTTTATCCCAAGGAGCTATCCAATTGCCAGAATCAAACATCAGCCGTGCGCGTGATGCGTAAAGTCCTTCATCATGTGCTATCAGACTATTGTGCCCAGAAGTAAATAATAATAAGGGCAGTATTAAAACTAACAAACTAAAATAGGGTAACGATCCCACTAGGCGGATTTGTCGCCAAATATGCTGAAAGAAGTGTAGTTTATAAAACATTTACTAATTCGTAATTCGTAATGACGTGGTGTTGACTTATTTATCTACACGAGTACACGGAATCGCTAATGGGATGAAAAAATTAGTAAAAACAAAAGCCCTCTCTCTATAATTCGCTCCATTATGGATGGTGATTTAGACCCAGATGCATAACGTAATTACGAATTACAAATTGTTATGTGTCCTGTTGTTATTAAAATATCTTACATAGGGATTGTTGAAAAGTACCTACAATTGCCGTATTTTTCCGAAGAAGTTCTCCAAAACAGAGATTTATGCAGTTAAAACCCAATCAACGCCTGAAGTTAGATGATACAGACGATAAGCTATTTTATGCCTATCCCCGCTTCGTCACCCATGTCGATGAAGGATTTATTCAACAGCTAACAGATTTATATAGCGATCGCCTGAAACCCAACACCCGCATTTTTGATATGATGAGCAGTTGGGTGTCCCATCTGCCACAAGAGATGCAGTTTGAGCATGTGGAAGGACACGGGCTTAACGCTGAGGAATTGGCGCGAAATCCCCGCTTAAATCATTACTTTGTCCAAAACCTTAACGAAAATCCGCAGCTACCTTTCCCAGATGAAGATTTCGATGCTGTTCTCAATTGCGTATCTGTGCAGTATATGCAATATCCAGAAGCAATATTTTCCGAAATTTACCGCATATTGAAACCTGGTGGTGTTGCAATTTTCAGCTTTTCTAATCGGATGTTTTTTGAAAAAGCAATTCAAGCTTGGCGGGAGGCTTCTGAAGCACAGCGAGTCGAATTAGTCAAAGCCTATTTCGCCTCAGTTCCAGGATTTACAACCCCAGAAGTTATAGCTCATAAGTCAACATTACCCAATTTATTACAGTGGTTAGGAGCAACTGGAGGAGATCCATTTTATGCCGTTATAGCTTACCGCAGTTAAGTCAAATAGTCATTATTACAACTTGACACAAATCCAGCTATTCTTTCAGACAAGGGGTTTAATACCCTTGTTTGAAAACCATTGTTATTTGTATATTCATAACGTGTATAGATGAATTATTGGCTAATGAAATCAGAACCAGAAGCCTATAGTATTGCTGACCTTCAACAGCAAAATCAGACTATCTGGGACGGTGTTCGCAATTATCAAGCTCGCAACTTTTTACGTCAAATGCATGAAGGAGATTTAGCCTTTTTCTATCATTCAAACACCAATATTCCTGGGATTGCTGGGTTAATGCGTGTGGTAAAAAAAGATATTGCTGACCCAACACAGTTTGAGCCAGAAAGTAAATACTACGATCCAAAATCAAGTTCTGAATCTCCTCGGTGGCAAACAGTTGTAGTAGAATTTGTTGAGACTTTTTCTAACCCAATCTTACTATCAATACTCAAGGAAAAGTTTAGCGCTGAAGAGTTAATGTTAGTAAGGCAAGGAAATCGGTTATCAGTAATGCCTGTCTCTGAAGCAGTGGCTTTGAAGATTCTAGAGATGAGAACCTTCTAATTAAGCAGGTGTGAATCATTCTCATATTACGTCCGGTCAAATAATTGTCATTGCGTACCGCCAACGTTGCACTCGCAATGACATATCACAGGTAATTTGCCAGCAGCATCCTCAAAGAAGTCGGGGATCTTGTTGTTCACGAATAATTTAGGATTGCTATATAATCCTGCAAAAAATGTAGAGACGCAAAATTTTGCGTCTCTCTACAGAATTTATCGATTATGTAAAATGATTTTATTCGGGTGTATTAAGTTGCTTGAACCTTATTTAACAAGCAATGCAGGTTCTTTTGCTGATGGCTCCAATAATTGGGTGTAAAGTTCACTCAACTGAGTTGCGACACCATGCCAGCTAAATTTGCTTTCAACGCGCTTTCTGCCAGCTTTACCCAATTGTTCTCGCCACTCTGGATCTAAGAGAATTCGGTCAATGGCAGATGCAAAAGCACCTACATCTTGTGGTGGCGCTAATAAACCAGTTTCTTCATTGACTACAGTAAATTGAAGTCCGCCGACATCGCTAGCTACAACTGGTGTACCGCTTGCCATCGCTTCGATCGCCACCAGCCCAAAGGGTTCGTAATGACTAGGAACAACGCAGACATCGGCAGCTGCATAATAAGTTGGTAAAATATCTTGACTGAGACGACCTGGAAAGATGGTTAAGTCACTCATTCCTAAGTCGTGGACAATTTGCTCAATGCGATCGCGCTCAATGCCGTCGCTATTACCTGGAGTACTACCACCACCAATAATTAGCTGGAGCTTATTAGAATCGCGTAGCCCAGACTCATTTACCGCACGCACCAAGGTTTCTATACCTTTGCGTTGGTCAAAACGCCCTACATACAATACAACTTGGGTATCTTTGGCAATTCCCAGTTCTGCCCTGGCTGCTTCTCGCCCAACGGAACCAAAGCGCTGAATATCTGTACCGCAGGGAATGATATCGATATTGCCTTCAGTGGAAACTAGCGATCGCATGTGTTGCTGTTCTTGCGGACTTGTCGCCACAATTCGCTCTGCTGTTTCCAACGCCTGTTTTTCCACAGCTAATCGTTGACTGGCAATCAGAGGAATATTTTCTATAGTGTTGTACTTGACTGCTCCTAGTGAGTGGTAAGTGTGAACCTGTTTAATCTCTTGGATTTTCTTTATCTCCATTCCCACCCAACTAGAGAGCCAGTAGTTAGTGTGAACTAACTGGTATGCAATATCATTTTTTACTTGAAATTTGAGGAAATTATCCACAAATTCCGGTAGATATTCAAAAATCTCATCTCGCGGCACAAACTCAAGGGGCCCAGCTTTTAAACGAATAGTTCGACAATTACCGCTATGTTCAACAATCAAGTCTTGTTCCAGACTTGCTTTGCGCGTAAACATATCAACTTGCCATCCCAGGTGCGCTAGTGCTTCACCCACCTGGCGCACATAAACATTCTGTCCCCCAGCTTCTTCTTTCCCTATTTCAATCGCCGGGTCTCCGTGGACGGAAATCAAGGCGATACGTTGTTCGGTGATAGAGTTCATAGTTTGTGTGTTGCTGATTTTAACAAAGCTTTAGGCCGTTCCAAGTTCGTGTGTAACACACTTACCCAAATTGTTTAGGAACTTTGATTAATATTTATTTTAATTTAATATATCTAATATTTTTTTACATCTTCTGCCAGAAGTATAATTTTACGTTAAGCATTAAGCTTTAGATTTCTTTAGATAGAGGAAAATCTATACTTAACTTATATCTCATCCTTCTGATAGATAAAAGTTATACTTTTTCACCTTTTTATGCATATCTAATTAATTAAATAGATAAATCAACGTGAGTTGGGCAGATTAACACTAGAAATTAGGAGCCAGAAGTTATATTGGCCATGCAAAAAATCCCACCCACAAGGGGATAAAATTTTTGATTTTCTGCCAAATGTAAGGAACCAGCTCACTAAAAAATAGACCCCAAGTTTAAGTACTATCCAATATAAAAGTATTAAAATTTACAAGGCAAGGGGCTGGGGGATCTAAAACTACGGTAAATTGAGTGTTTGAGTTTAAGTTGACACGTGTGACAGATTTGCTACCCTACGATAAAATATTTTTTTAGCTGAAGTCCTTGAGTTCACTCCGCTAAACTCAAGTTGTATTAAGTAGTAAGAATAACTGTTAAATATTGATGCAAAATCGGGTAATTTGTTGAATTTGCTTCGTAAAGTTTCAGATTATATCTTCAATCATTAATAAATTTCAGGAGCAAATCAGGTGTTTACTTCAACCTTACTCGCTGCTGCAACTACACCCTTGCAATGGAGTCCGACAGTTGCAGTGATTATCATTATTGCTAATATCGCTGCCATTGCCTTTGGCAAATCTACCATCAAGTATCCTAACGCAGAACCAGGACTACCTTCAGCTAATCTCTTTGGCGGTTTTGGTTTACCAGCCCTTTTAGCAACCACCGCCTTTGGTCACATCTTAGGAGTGGGCATTGTTTTAGGGCTGCATAACCTGGGAAGAATTTAGGTTCTTACCCAAGTTAACTTTGATTTGATGATTCTTTTGTCTCCAGCCTTGAGTCAGAGAACTAACTCTCTGGCTCTTTTTTAGGGAAAATACAGCAGTTTGCTTTTTAAGTAATGTACAAAATGCAGTATTCACGCATTAAGCTACGTAAGTTGTTACGCAAATAAGATTGCACCTTTACTTTTAATAAAATCTTTTTACTTTCAATCCTAAAATCGTGCATGTCTAAAAAATTTGGCAGAAGATGTGATATGCCAGATTAGCTAAGAGGTTGTTTGAAAAGTATTTTGCTGTGACTTTAGGCACTTTTAGATCCGCCCTACTACCTTAAAAAAGGGAGGGGAAACCCAGATAAAAGTCTCCCTTTTTAAGGGAGATTTAGAAGGATCTAAAACTTTTTATACCGACAAGAGAACTTTTCAAGCATCCTCTAAGAGATAGAATAAAATGAGCAATTATTTTTATAACAAAGCTCTAAAGTTCAATAATATTAATACTTTTTAAATCCAATTTAATCAGGAGCAAATATGAATTTATCTCAAAATGAAAAAGGTGTCATTTTAATAGTTGATGACACTCCTATTAATTTAGAAATATTATTTAGTTTTTTAGAGGATCACGGCTTTAAAGTTTTAGTATCTGAAAATGGGACGAACGCCGTCGAAATTGCAGAAACTACTTTACCCGATCTGATTTTATTGGATGTATTAATGCCAGAAGTCGGCGGTTTTGAAACTTGCAGACTTTTGAAACTAAATTCAACCACTCAAGATATTCCCGTAATCTTTATAACTGCCATAACTGATAAGATGCATCAAGTCAAAGGCTTGAATCTTGGCGCAGTAGATTACATCACCAAACCTCTTGAGTATAAAGAGGTGTTAGCTAGGATAAATATCCACTTACGTTTACGAAACCTCACTAAAAAACTCACCGAGCAAAATAAGCGTTTAGAGATGGAAATCTTTGAGCGCCAGCAGGTAGAAAAAAAACTGCGATGTCATTCAGCTGAATTAGATGAATGGAACAATCGCTATGAAGCAATAATTCAAGCGAGTGGTCAGATTATCTACGATTGGCATTTACATACCAACGATATTAAATATGGAGGCAATGTAGAGCAAATATTAGGTTACTCTATGCCTGAGATGTTAGGAGGTTTGAACCGTTGGCTAGAGTTGGTTCATCCTGATGATAGAAACTTTTTGAACGGAGAGATTAAGCGCGTCTTATCTACAAAAGATCGATTCCATCTTGAATTTCGCGTATGTTGCAAAGATGGCACTTACATCACAGTTGAGAATAACGGATATATCTTTTTAGACTCCACAGGCAAAGTCTCTCGAATGACGGGTTTTATAATTGATATTACCGAACAGCAAGCTGCGCTACGCGGGAGCAAAAATGCGGAACAGAAAATCCGTGAGCAAGCCGCTTTGCTTGATACCACCACAGACGCAATTCTCGTTCAAGATTTAGTTAACAAAATTCAATTTTGGAACAAAGGGGCTGAACATCTCTACGGCTGGATAGCAGAAGAAGCACTCGGCAAGAATGCCAATCAGCTTTTGTATCGCAACCGAAAATTTGACCAACTAAACAACATCCAGAAAACTCTAGTTGAACATGGTTCATGGCAAGGTGAGTTGCATCAAGTTACCAAAGAAGGCAAAGAAATTATCGTTGCTAGCAGATGGACATTGGTAAATGATGAAGGACAGGCTAAATCCATTCTAATTGTTAACTCCGATATTACAGAAAAAAAACAACTCGAAGCTCAATTTCTCCGCGCCCAGCGAATGGAAAGTCTTGGCACTTTGGCAAGCGGTATCGCCCACGACCTCAACAATGCACTCACACCCATGTTGATGACAGTGCAACTTTTAGAGGCAAAACTTCCAGATCAAAAAAGTCAGCAATGGCTAACAATTATGGAAAAAAATGTTAACCGTGCGGCAGATTTAGTTAAACAAGTGCTGTGGTTTTCACGCGGGTCTGTAGGTAATTTTAAAACCTTACAGGTGAAACATTTAATTTCAGAAATTGAAAGTATTGTTAAGCAAACATTTTCCAAAGCTATTGAAATCCGCATTGATGTTCCTGGGCACAACCTGTGGAATATATTTGGCGATGCTACTCAGCTGCATCAAGTGCTGATGAACCTCTGTCTTAATGCCAGTGATGCCATGCCTCATGGCGGCATATTAAAAATTTCTGCGAAGAATTTCTGGGTTGATAGTAACTATGCTCGGATGAATATTGATGCAAAAGTGGGTTCTTACGTGATGATTAGCGTCTGTGACACGGGCATAGGAATCAAGAAAGAAATTGTAGATAGAATTTTTGAGCCATTTTTCACAACAAAAGAAGTTGGTCAAGGCACAGGGCTTGGTCTTTCAACAGTGCTTGGCATTATCAAAAGTCACTGTGGTTTTGTGAATGTAGTTACCGAAGTTGGCAAAGGCTCAGAATTTCAAGTTTGCTTACCCGTCACCCAGACAATGGAGATAGATAATAAATTAGCTGGAGAGCATGAATTACCCGCAGGGCATGGAGAATTGATTCTTGTTGTGGATGATGAAGATTCAATTCTAGAGGTTACTCAAACCTGGTTAGAAAAAAATGCCTATAAAGTGATTGTAGCTAGTGATGGGATTGATGCGATCGCACTATATACAAAATATCAACAAGAAATTAGTGTAGTTTTGGTTGATATGATGATGCCAGGCATGGATGGGCCAACAACTATCAATGTGTTAAGAAAAATTAATCCAAATATCAAAATTATTGGGGTTAGTGGATTAGCCTGCAATCACGAAATGATTAAAATCCTTGGCAATAGTGTCAAAATCCTTTTATCCAAACCTTACACGCCAAGCGACTTGTTAAGAAATTTACACATGGTGATTAATACAAAGTAGAGTTTGTCATTGGTTATTGGTTATTTCCCGCATTTCTCACTCTTCTCAAGGCGTTTGATGAAGCAGAGGAGAAGTAATGAGTAACGAGTAATGAGTAATAAGTAAAAACTTCTTACTTCTTAGGACTTACGCACGAGCTACGGAATAAGGAACCGCAGAGGCGCAGAGGACACAGAGAAATGAGAGTTTGGAAGGTATTTTGCGTAAGTCCTACTTCTTACTTATTACTCATTACTTATTACTCATTACTTATTACTCTCCCCTGCACAAGCGCAGGCTTTAAGAGGTGTGGTGAGAAATCCGGGATTTCTACCTCATTCCGCACCCAGTACCTAGTGCCCAGTCACTAATCTCCAATTCTCAGTCCCAATGAGTGGTAATATATTCTTATGGCTGCTCTAATCCTTGCTATTAATGAACAAACTACTGGATGAAACGCTGTCAATCACAACTGCTGAACGGATAAACAGCAGAGCTAGTACTCCGTTTGATAATGCCTACAAAGCAGCATTGTCTACCGAAGGAGCAAAATATGTTCAAGGATTTTTAACTTTTGCGGGAAAGCCATACAGACCGATTGAACATAGTTGGATTGAGCTAGGCGATGCCTCTGAGGTACGCATTATCGATCCCACACTACCGCACCTGAACAAAAATCCCCGAGAACTTTGGTATTTTGCGGCACAAAAACTGACGGTTAAAAAACTGAAAGCCATCATTGAAGAATCAAAAGAAGATTATCCAGAAGATGAACCATTGCCAATTTATGGCGATCCGCCTTATGAATATTACGGTGATGTGATGCTGGGTGGTCAAGACTATTTGGCAGCATATCAAGCCGCAGAAGCTAAATGCAAAGAAATCAACCAACTCAACCCTGAAAGGAACTAAATAATTCGTAATTCGTAATTACGAGTTACGAATTATTTAATACGATTTTCCATCACTACCAAAGTATTCCCGATAGCTACAAATTTTGTCTCCACGCACATCAAAAGAAACTGCTATCCGATTTTTGTAAAGCTGTCCGAACAGAAGCCCCTACTCTCGAAACTCAAAGACAGCCGTTGTTTCATTACTTGTAACACGGTCTAAAGCACTTAAGTTTAAACCAGGATTAAAAGATTCAAAAACGTACTCAAAAAATTCTCTAGCTCGCTCTTTTCCAACGTGTTTAACCGAACCTGATATTACTTAAAACCTCACAACTCCTTTGCCACAATTTTGACCACTGAGGAGATATTTTACAGCTTCGGGTATTGATTCTATGCCGTTAAAATGGGTTGGGTCAACGGCAACTTTAAGTTTGTCTGTGTAGAACAGATTTAAAAGGCGATCGCGTGCCTCTGCCATATATTCTTTATAATGAGGCATCAAAAAGCCTCTCACATTACTCTGTCCAGAGGAATAATTAAACCCTTATCGTATTGGAGATTGGTTGAAAAAAAATAGAACGATTGATAAGAAAAGTTTTATGGGACAGAATCAAGTTGATGTTCCCGGCTATGGCGTAATATCCGAACTAGAAAAAGGAGCAGGGTTTTCTGTTTCTATTCTTTTAAATTGCCAAAGTAATAATAAACTTCGTCCCCTGTCCAGAAATTGACGAACATTGGATTTGTCCATTGTGTTTATCGATAATAATTTGGTAACTGATAGCTAATCCTAAACCAGTTCCCTTACCCACAGCCTTAGTTGTAAAAGATGGTTCAAAAATTTTAGCTTGCACTTCAGGAGGCATACCAAAAGCGTTATCTTCGATGCAAATTGAAACAGTTTTTTGCTGATGATCGATTGACGTAGCGATCGCGATCGTGTGAGGTGTAGCAGCAGCAATCTTCTGATCTGAGCCGTCTTGATAGAGGTCATCAAATGCATCAATAGCATTAGCAATAATATTCATAAATACCTGGTTCAGTTGTCCGGGATAGCAAGTGATTGGAGGTAAATTACCATATTCTTTGATCACCTCGATTTTCGGGCGGCTTCCTTGGTCTTGCAATCGGTGTTTTAAGAGCATTAAGGTACTATCAATTCCTTCGTGAATCTGAAACTCTACCATAGATGAGATATCAGATCGAGCAAAGGTTCTGAGAGAAAGGCTAATATCCTTAAGACGGCTAATTCCCTGGTGCATTGATCCCAAAATTTTTGGTAAATCTTCAACCAAATACTCTAAATCAATATCTTCAACAAGTTCTGCAATTTCTGGGTCTGAATCTGATAGTTTTTGCTGTTGGAGATTTACCAAACGCAGGAGATCATTGACATATTCCTCAATATGAGAGCAATTTCCACTCATAAAACCAATTGGATTATTAATTTCATGACCTATCCCTGCAATCAGTTGTCCAAGGGTAGACATTTTCTCACTCTGGATTAGTTGTAGTTGAGTGTTTTGTAACTCTTGTAAAGATTTGGTTAATTCTATAGTGCGTTCTTGGACTCTTTGTTCGAGGGTACGAGTCAGATGAGAGATTTTCAGATGTAACTTTAATCGAGCAATGACTTCTTCTTGTTGGAAAGGTTTGGTAATATAGTCGACTGCACCAATTTCTAATCCTTTCACTTTATCTGTAGCATCAGCCAAGGCAGTCATAAAAATGACTGGAATATTCTGAGTGATGGAATTAGCTTTCAACCTGCGGCAAGTTTCAAACCCATCAATACCCGGCATCATGATATCCAGAAGAATAAGATCGGGAAGAGCGTATTCTATTTGTTCGATAGCGGATTCTCCATCGGTTGCCATAAGCGTTTTCCAGCCACATCCCTGAATCGCTTCTGATAGCACTTTCAGATTATTGGGATTGTCATCTACCAAAAGAATATGCATTGGCTTCAAGAGAGGTTCGATCATCATTGACGTGACTCAGTTATTACAAAAGATTTAAGGAACTTACGGATTTTTCCAGTTTGAAAGTTGGCAGTAAATTGGCTCAACTCATTTGCGAAAGGAGTTAGCTGACTGTCTTGCTTGATTAACTCTTTTATAATTCCCTCAATTGCCTGAATATCTCCCATCATTGCCAAATGATAAAGCTGTTGTAAAATATCTTGTGATGGCAAAATCAATTCAGTATCAGCTTTCTGGTCAGGCTGGTAAGATGATTTTTGAGATGTGGATTGAGTATAAATCCACTCTACTTTTAGCAGCGATCGCAGTGCATTGAATAGTTCATCGATTTGCAGAGGTTTCGGTAAGAATGCTGTGGCCCCTGCTTGAAAACTCCGTTGCCGATTTTCCTCAAAGACGCTGGCACTAGAGACAATAACTGGAATAGAGCGAGTTTGGGGATTTTCTTGTAAGTGAAACATTAACTCAAAGCCATCCATATTAGGCATAGCTAAATCAAGGAGAATCACATCCGGGTGATGTTCAGTTACCATTTGGAGGGCATGTTTGCCGTCGCTTGCTTGTAGGGTTCCACAGCCAATTTCTTGGAGCAAACTGCTTAACATAGAACAGTGGTTAGCATCATCATCAACAATGAGAATTTGAGGTGCGCTACCTTGACCTTGAATCCCGGTGATTTTCTGATGGGTTGGGGCTGCTGCTACCTGCATCGTAGGTATCGTTTCTATCTGCCAATCATGGGAAACTGGTACTGGTACGATCAAATCTAGCCAAAAGACACTACCTTCACCCAAATGACTCTGTACTTGAATTTGGCTGCCCATCAATGCCGCAATTCTTTGACTGATTGCTAATCCCAAACCAGTACCTTCAGATTTTCGCCCTGCTTCACCTACCTGCTCAAAAGCCAAAAAGATTTTCTCTAGTTGGTCTGGTGACATCCCAATACCTGTATCTTCAATCTGGAAGCGAATCTTCTGATTGGTCATTTGTCCATTGTTATTTGTCATTTGTTCTAACTCTTGACCAATAACCAATGACGAATGACTAATGACTTCGACTTTGAGAGTGACGCTACCGTTGTCTGTGAATTTAATAGCATTACCGAGTAAGTTGATCAAAACTTGCCTTAGTCGCTTTTCATCCACTTCAATGGCAACTGGTAGGCGATCGCTGATTAAAATATTAAATGCAATCCCTTTTTGTTTGGCTCGGATACTGCAAATCTCGGTTACACCATGTAAAAAACTGGTCAGATGTACATTAGTCGCAACCAATTCTAATTTTCGAGCTTCAATTTTTGAAAGGTCGAGAATGTCATTGATTAGCATCAGGGGGTGTGTTCCACATTGGTAAATAATGCTGACACCTTCGAGATTTTTCTCTGTCATGTTTGGCGATACTTCTAGCACCTGAGCAAAACCAAGGATGCCATTAAGCGGTGTGCGTAGTTCGTGGCTCATATTTGCCAAAAACTCGCTCTTTGCTTCGTTAGCAGCATCAGCAGCTTGCTTGGCCTCAAGCAGTTCATGAGTCCGTTCTTCAACTTTGAACTCCAGAGTTTTGGAATAATCCAATAGTTGAGCGTTGGCTATTGCTAGTTGCTGATTTGCTTCTTCTAACCGCCTTTGTTTATAAGCATTTGTTGTTGCAATCACACTGCTGATGAATGCGCCTAAAGCGGGTGTGACTGGAATCAGAATGCCAGATAAAAACATCCCATAGCCACCTCCCACAAATACGCCACTAATGCCTACGGTTGCCCAGAGAATTTTGCCACCAGGAATCCGCAACTTGCGACTGGATAAGAACCAACTACCACCAGAACCGATCGCAGACCATAAAATAATCCAGAGTGACGCAGCTATGCCAGAAACGCCTTGCAGGTTTGTCTTCCCTGTTTTTGCCCCTTGCACCAGTTGAAGGGCAATATTGGCATGGACAACAACCCCAGGCATCGGTTTTTGGGCTGACATCCCAGAGGAACTGAAGGGTGTGTTGAAGAAGTCATTGGTACTAGCGGCGGTTGATCCGATAAACACCATGCGATCGCGCATTAGATTGGCTGGAATTCGCCCTGCTAAAACATCGCGCATGGCAACTGTCCGAAATGCCGTATCTGTTCCATGCCAATTGAGCAAAATTTGATAGCCGCCTAAATCAGCATCAGAATAGCCTGCTTCTTGGTTGTTTAGTGGTAAGTAAATTGCCTTACCCAACTTAAACTTTTGCTGCTTGGGGTCAATACTTTCTAAACTAATCTTGTCGGCTTCTAAGTACTTGAGCGCTACAACAGTTGCCAGCCCAGCTTTGAGCGTGTCTTGCTCTTTAGCATCAGTTGCCGTCAGGAGGGCACGACGGACAAAGCGATCGCCATCCAAAACCAAATCTGCTAATCCGACTTGATCGAGTTTCTTCAATTCTGGTGGCGGATTGACACGCTCACCGGTGATTTTCTCAACGCCGATCAAATTGGGAGTGCTGCGGAAGATTTTTACAAGTTCTTCATGTCCGCTTCCCTCCGGTAAATCTCGATAGAGATCCAAGCCAATAGCTCTAGGTTGTTGCGCCCGAATCTTTTCTAGTAATTTTGCTAATGCCCAATCTGGAATTGGCCATTTCCGTACCGATTGGATATCGCGCTCATCGATTGTGACAATCACAATTTCATCAGCGATCGTCGGATGCGATCGCTGACGAACCCATTCATCACGAATTTTCCATTCAAGTAAATTGAAAAATCCCAACGATTGCCCGACAATGACAGTCAAAGCAACAGTGGGAGTAATAATCAAAACGCTACGAGTTTGTTGGATGAAAGTCTGGAATCTTCGCCACATGGTGACTGGGGATTAAGGACTGGGAGATTAGGGGGCAGGGGGCAGGGAGCAAGGGGACAAGAGGTGAGAACTTGAAACAAGTCTTTCCCCTTGTCCCTAAGTCCTCTTCCCAATTCCCAAATTAATTAGTTTGCAGATACTAATAACGGAACTGTGACAATTTCCTTTAAGCTAACTGAAGAGAGGAGTTCTTCCCATTGTTTGCTAAGAGTCACATTGGTAGGTTGAGCGCTGTGTAGGGCTGCAAGTGTTTCCACACAGTCATACCAAACGCCATGTTTACCAAAAGCCGTCGCCAGCTTCAGAGCATCTTTTTGCTGCATTGCTGTCGCAAGTTCAGCATTAGGTTGGATACGTTGAACCCAACCATCGACATAAGGTGTATTTGGACTTAGCTGGCCATCAAGTTTGAGAGCTAAGAACCAATGGTAGTTTTTCCCGACTGCTAAAGCGGGTGCATCAGCTGGTAATTTTACAGCCATTACCCCAGCTTTAAGAGCAACAGGAATGGTCATTTGATACTGTGTATTACCAGCTTCATCCTTGAGGCTAAATACAGCTTCTTCTGCATTAGAAGCCGGGAGATATACCAGAATTGTGGGACGTTCAGACACTGTTGTGCCAAAGAAGTTTTGAGGTAGGAGTGCGATAATGGCTGCCGGGCCTGTTGCACCGACAGTTAAAGGATTTAAGTCATAACTACCAACCCGAGAAGCTCCCCCACTTGCCTGTTGAGGAGCGCTTTTGCCTGCGCTAGGTGTAAAGAGATCGCCTCTAGAAGCTCCTCCAGTTGCTTGCCTGGGAGCGCTTTTACCTGCACTAGGTGTAAACAGGTTGCCTCTAGAAGCTCCTCCCGTTGCTTGCCTGGGAGCGCTTTTACCTGCGCTAGGTGTAAACAGGTTGCCTCTAGAAGCTCCTCCAGTTGCTTGTCTAGGAGCGCTTTTGGCTGCGCTAGGTGTAAAGAGGCTACCACGGGAAGCTCCCCCAGTGGCTTGGCTGGGAGCGCCATTGTTGATGGGTGGGGTAAATGTAACAGCATGGGCACTGTTCAATGTATTACTGGTGAGCAGAGCGATAACGCTCAATGCACTAGCCAAATATCGACGTTTCATAAAGTAGCACCTCATTTGAGAAAAGTAATACTAAATACATTGATTCTGATTGTGGGAAAAAGCTGGATAAATCTTTTCAGCTAAGAGTTAAAAGCTTCAAGACATACTAGAAATATAAACGAAGGCTGACTTTAATGCTGTAAAATTTATGCAAATCACAAAAGCTTTGTCGAGTGAAATTACGTAGTCTGAAAGAGGCTGGGAAAATAGAGCAGAGCTTACGGTTTAAATCTCTCAGCAAATTTCCTTCCTCCTGCATTCTTCACAGCCAGTTACCAACTAAAACGAAGGCAGACCAAAAGAAAGGATCGTGGAAATCAGTTTGGCGAATTAGGTTAATTTGGGCTTGCCGCAATGCCTCAGCTTTAGTAATTTTGGGCTGTCGCAGTTGGTCATAGAAGCGCGTCATTAACATCTCGGCTGCTTTATCTTTGACAGGCCAGAGAGTGGCAATGGTGGAGCGGGCACCAGATTTAACAGCCAAGCCTGCTAGTCCAAGAACGGCGCGATCGTCGCCTGTTGCCGTATCACAGGCACTCAGTACTAGTAACTCGATTGCTTTCGATGACTCGCTACCTCGATTTTTGAGGAGTTCTGACAATTCCTTAACGTTGACTTTTCCATCCCAAGTCAGTAGGAAGGTATCTTCAAGACGGGAGCTAAATTGTCCGTGGGTTGCCAGATGGACAACATCAGCGTTACTAGATTTGACGCGATTGGCAAGGGCTTGACTAGTAAATTGCTGGTTGAGCAACATCGAAGATCGGACTGCCTTCGAGATTTGCTTAACTTCTAATTCTACAGCAGGCAAAGCACTGAAGCCATTACGAGATTGGCTGATACCGCCGACGATCGCATTAATTTTGTTTTGCTTTAGCGATCGCGCAGCCATCAATTGCATTCCCGGTGAGAGCGCAACAGCATACTTCTCGATCAGATATTGCTTACCGTCATACAAAGCTGCTATCGGAATATTACGTAATCGACCATCTAAAACAAATACTAGTGTTTGGGTATCTTTGAAAGCTTGATCTATTTCGGCAGGACGAATTAACCAATTATAAATTTCTTGAGACAAGCGATCGCGCTCTTTAGAATCGGAGACAGGATTGAAGCCAATTAATAATTTTTCTAGAGTTTGTTCGATGTCGGCTTGAGATTTTTTTGTCACATAGTAACGCAACGGTTGTCCGGTTTTGGAAAGGATTACTGCCAGGCGATCTGGCAAAATAATTGGATAAACAACGGTTGCATTGGGGTCAATTTGGTCAATCTGCTGAGATGTATCTAAACAAGCTTCTCGAAAAAAGTTATCGAGTTCTGCAACTTGCAGTGCCTCAATCAAGTCACGAGCTTCCATTAGTTCTGCTTGACTAGGTTCTTGATCTAGAAGTAAACCTACAAGTTCTCGGTAGACAGGCTCCACACTTTCACGGAAGGAGAACTGAACATCGGGGTTGACGGAAACTAAATCTCCCCTGATTGACTTTAAAGATTTGACTGCTTCAGTATAAGCAGCGATCGCTTCTGAGCGATCGCCCTGTTCTTTATACAACTGTCCCACCTGCCAAGCTGATTGAGCAATGATATCCTCAGCTTGGAGTTGACGCGCAATTTTAAGGGATTTCTGAGTTAACTCCTGTGCTTGTGATAACTGCTGCGTTTGACGATAGAGTTTTCCCCACTGATGCAGTGCGTAAGCTTCTGCTTGAGCATCTTGGATTTGTTGGGCAGACTTGACTGTGACTGCCATGAGTTGCGCTAGGTCTTTGAGTGGTAGGATTTGGTTAGAATTTGACTGCCGATTCAGTGAGGCAACAAAATTGATCGCTGCGTAGAGAGAAGTGTGACTTGGGGGTAGTTCTTTAAGTTGTTGTAGTAGTTGAGGTGCAAGTGGGGTAGCCAACTCAGCCTTGTCGTAGTCGATAAAAAGCTTAAATTTGGCTAAACGTGCCTGTAAGCGATCGCTTGGATTTGTAGTTAACTGTTCTGCTTCTTCAAAGTAATCTAATGCCGCCTCTGGATCTTTTAAGTCTACGGCAGTTTTTCCCAAGCTTAGTAGGATCGAACTCAATTGAGGTGTAGTTTCAATTTTGCGAGCGATCGCCAAACTTTGCTCTAATACCTGTTGACTCTTGCCAGAGTCGCCAATCATCAGCAGGGCTAAACCAAGCGATCGCAGCCCACTAACTTTGATTTCCGAATCTGGCATTGCTCCTAAATTTTGAGTCAGCGTCTCCAACTGCTGTTTAGAACGACGATAAAATCCCAAACTTTGTAAAGCTTGTGCCTGGTTAATTTGACTACCCAAGCTACCCATTTTGTCGCCTGCTTGCTCATAATATTTTTGAGCTTGTTGCCAATTTTCGAGGGCAATTTCGGCTTTGCCATTGTGCAATTGCAAATTTGCTTGGGTATTAAGTACCTGCGCCCAGAGAATTGCATCAGCAGAGGGAATAGTTTGCAACAGCTTCAAGCTTTGCTCAATCGACTCTTCGGCTGCTTTCCATTGGTTAAGTTCCTGTTGTGCCAGTGAAAGGTAACTTAAGCTAAGGGCTTCGTTCAGGCGATCGCCTTGAGTATGGTACTGTTGTGCTGCTGTTTGCCAAACCATCACGGCTTCTGCAAAGCGTCCTGAACGATATAGATTTCGTCCCTGTTCTATCTGAGTGGATACTGAAGCACCCACATTCAGGGTAGATGCCGATACTTGCACAGATGCTCTAGCAGGTGTAATAGTTACTGCCAAACATAAACTCAAGATACTCAGATTGATATATAGCCATCGACGTTGTTTGATTAGGAAAGCCATAAATTAATTAAGGAGAGTCACACCACTCACTTAAATATTGCCCAACTAATCATGTGATCTATCAGTCTGAGCTTCTACTGCTCAATATTTGTTGAGCGATCGCTTTGGGGAAGGTAGGGGCACAGCAGTACCGTGCCCTTGAGATCATCTGTACTTCACCAAGATTGCAATCGGCTGTATCTATTTTCAACGAACAGAATTCAGGAGTCAGGAGCCAGAATTCAGAATTGAATTCTGTGCGAGTGGCGGATGAATAAACGGGTTTAAGTCCCCCACTCATTCATTCTGACTCCTGAATTCTGAATTCTGACTTCTGAATTCTTCTTCAATATCTCTACAGCGATCGCTGTAAATGATCAAAATCACAACGCAGACATGATCTAATATCATGTTCGGCAAATCACTTATAATATGTCATTGCGAATGCAACGAAGTGGAATGTTCGCGTAGCGTCTCGTAGAGATAGCAATCGCAAAGGTTTGGGATTGCCGCGCAACGCTTGCAATGACATAAGTATTAAGTCGAACCTGATATAACTCAGCCAAAAGGTGTTGATGAATCAAGAGATCATTCAGCAATACCTCTTTTGTTTAACATTTATTGCATTGATCAATAAAATATAAGGTGCTATTTTTAGCACCTTATATTTTGTCGGTAGGGGCAACACCCTTCGGAAAGCCGTTCGCTTCTCTATAAGACGGTTTGCGAATGTGTCTATATGAATTGCCCCTACACCGTGTAGTTTTGCGTGACTCCTAAATTTATTTTTTGGAAATCCCTAATTAAAATTAAACAACCACAAAATTATTGTTGGTTACTGACAATCCAGCAGATAGTTGAGCAAGTTGTACCTGACTAAACCCAGCCGCACTGCCATCTTGGTCAAAGTACAGCCCACCTGTAGAATTATCATAAATGAATCGTTGAGCGATCGTGGTTGCAGATGTGCCGATAGTAAATTGACTTGTCTGAAGTAAACCTGTTGATAACCCGCCACCAAAACCAGCAGCCGATACCTGAATCAGGTCATTAGTGGCATTGAAATCATAAATACTATCAACGTCTTCAGTGTAACTATTGAAAGCAAAGGTATCAGTACCGTTCCCTCCTGTGAGAATGTCATTACCATTGCCACCATAAAGAGTGTTATTACCTAATGCGTTAGATGCAGAAAGAGTATCATTACCATCACCTCCAAAGAGTAAGTTATTGCCTGTTGAATAATCAACAACCAACTTATCTGCACCAGCACCACCATTGAGAGTATTATTGCCTAACGTTCTGCGATAGATTCCTTCGCCATAGCCGTCGTAGTCGCCATACTCGTCGTACTCATAGCCAGAGGCGGAAAGATAATCATCGCCATTGTCTCCATTCAACAAATTATCACCTGATGAATAGTCAACATTCAAGTTATCATCACCTTCACCACCGTTAAGGGTGTTATTTCCAGTAGTCTTATACAATGTTCCTCCGAAACCGCGGCCGTAGCTAGAACCGGAGAGAGAATCATTGCCATCGCCACCAGAAAGTAGGTTATCGCCTCGTGAATAGCTTACATCTAGGTAATCGTCACCAGCGCCACCTTTAAGGGTGTTATTACCTGATGTGTTATCAAATCTGTAGCCTTCAAAGTTAGAGGCAAAGAGAGAATCATTGCCATCACCACCAGAGAGCAGATTATTACCTGTTGAAATGTTAGCGCTCAGGAAATCGTCACCAGTGCCACCTTTAAGAGTATTATTACCGTTGGCAAGATTGACGGAAAGATGATCGTTGTCATCGCCACCATCCAGTAAGTTATCACCTTCTGAAAAGTAAGCACTTAATGTATCGTTACCAGCACCGCCTTTGAGGGTGTTATTCCCAGTCACCCTTGGGTCGTAGTAGCCACCAGATACAGAGAGAGAATCATTGCCATCGCCACCAGAAAGTAGGTTATCGCCAGGTGAACCGTCGGCACTCAAGGTATCGTTACCAGCACCACCCTTGAGAGTGTTATTACCAGTGACCACATTGCCCACGTAGTCACCTAATGCCGAGAGAAAATCATTGCCATCGCCACCAGAAAGTAGGTTATTGCCTGGTGTACCGTCAACATTTAAGTAATCGTCACCAGTACCACCGTTGAGGGTATCATTACCTGCACCACCAATGAGAGTATCATTCCCCCTACCACCATCCAGTAGGTTATTGCCTGTTGAACCGCTAGCATTCAAGTAATCATCACCAGCACCACCATTGAGGGTGTTCTTGCCAGACGAGCGAGAGTCGTATGTGATGGAGACGTCTCGGGGTTCGTGGGGGTCTTCGTTGGGAGTGTACTTGTAGTAGCCAGAGATGGAGAGAGTATCATTGCCGTCGCCGCCATCAAGTAGGTTGTCGCCTTTTGAACCACTAGCGCTCAAGTTATCGTTACCAGCGCCACCGTTGAGGGTGTTATTGCCTTCTGAGCGAGAGTCATCATTAGAGTAGAAATGTCC
Organism: Nostoc sp. UHCC 0252; assembly: GCF_034931145.1. Classification (NCBI taxonomy): domain Bacteria; kingdom Bacillati; phylum Cyanobacteriota; class Cyanophyceae; order Nostocales; family Nostocaceae; genus Nostoc; species Nostoc sp. UHCC 0252. The sequence goes on from NZ_JAYGHE010000013.1 coordinate 108,577, forward strand.
TTGGTAATAGCCAGAGACGGAGAGATAATCATTACCATCGCCCCCAGAGAGCAGATTATTGCCTGTTGAACCGCTAGCACTCAAGTTATCGTCACCAGCGCCACCATTGAGGGTATTCTTGCCAGACGAGCGAAGGTCGTCACCGTCTGGGTAGTTCATGTATCGGTAGCCAGAGACATCAAGAGAATCATTGCCATCATCTCCAGAAAGTAGATTATCCCCTGTTGAACTGCTAGCACTCAAGCTATCGTCACCTGTACCACCGTTGAGAGTATTATTGCCCGCACCACCAATAAGAGTATCCTTCCCCGCACCACCTCTTAAAAGGTCGTTACCACTTTTGCCGTCAATTTTGTCATTACCGCCCTGACCATTAATGACATCATTTGAATCGTCTAAACCTGTAATGTTATTGTCGAGGTCATTGAGGAAAGTCACTGTGTTCTTGATACCCAGACTAGTATCGGTGGAGTCGGCGTTTAAGACATTAAAACTGTCAGTGATACTAGTTTGTCCATCAAACAGGATATTGCCAATAGCTGGTCTTGTTCCAGAAGCGTTCAGGTTCTCCAAGTTTTCTAAGTTGAAGTTTTTCAGGATAATTTTGCTATTGGCCACTCCATCAAAGGTAATTTCCAGATTGTTGCCATTCTGGGTAAGCAAGAGATTTTTGGCAGTGAAACCAGCACCCTGGAATTTGAGCGTATCCACTTCAGCCATGACTGCTGGTGTGGGGTTTGTTCCTTTACCGATGCCACCAAAATCAGTAATCGTATCAGTACCATCACCCAAATTGTAAATAAATTTATCATTGCCACCACCACCAGTCAGAGTGTCGTTACCGGCTTTACCCTTAATCCTGTCAGCACCATTGCTGCCAAGTAGATTATCATCACTCTTGCTTCCAATGATATTTGTCATAACTTTTATCCTTCCTTAATGAATTTTTTCTCAATAACTTTAAAGTTCTCAGCCTGGAGTTAGTACTGTTTTAGAACATAAGAACTCGCCGAGAGTTTACACTTTCGGTATATTTTTATGTCACCCTTGAGGGACAGTAATTTTCTTGAAATTCTACTCTGTTAATCGGCTTGATAATACGCGGGTATTAGCACATTAAAGTCTCACACGCTGTACAAATTAATGACTGTGTAGATAGACTGAAATAGTTCATTTCAGGCTTTTTACAATCATCGTCGGTTTAATAGCGTAGGTAGAAATCACTGAAAAAGCATGGTGAAATCGAGCTTAAACGCCCGAAAACCACATCTCATACTTTAATTTTTCGTCAATGCGTAAATTCTAGTGTTTGAAAATAGGCAACAATTAACTCTTAATAGAAGAGGTGATTTTAATACCCTTGTTGTGGGCTATTGCCTGTGGGTGTCTAGCTTAAAAATAGGGAACATTTAAATAACCTGATATTAACTAAATACTGAATATTTACTTAGATGTCCATACTTAATGGGACATCTTCGCATACTCTTTACATTATCTGTTGAAATACATATATGCTAAGAAATTCTCTTAGTGTGTTCTTCACATTTTAAGAAGTTATAGTTAATATTTTGCAAACAGCAGCAGTCAAAAGGAACCTGAAACAAAGGTTTTGAAAGGAAGAAACTTTCAAGATGCTCAATGATAAAAAAATACATATTTTTCTTTTTGAACGCTGTAATGGCTGTGGAGGGCTACGCATACTTATGGTAATATTCGTTACTATAAAATACTTACCGCAAGTTACAAAAACTACAGAGGGAACATAAACGAACTTTGCCAAGAAGACTTAATATTTCTTTCTTCCTGGCTTTTTTTGTAGAAGCAGCTGCTGAGTTTGTAGTGAAACGCACAGAGACGCGATAAATCGCCGTCTCTACAAGTGAGTGTTTTGGACTATACGCGCTTGATTGCTTATTAAAGGTTCGCTGCGATCGCTATGATGAAAATAAAATTCAGTGATTGCAAAATTATAAATGCAGAGATGATTCAAATTAGCCAAGAACACTTGCAAACTATCCGCACCCATGCCGAAAGCACCTATCCAGATGAGTGTTGCGGTATAATTTTGGGCTATCTGGCTAATGAGGGTAGAACTGTGGTACAAGTCGTGCCAACAGAAAATGCTTGGAACACAGAAGCGGCGGCTGAGTTCCCAGGGGAACGCACAGCAGAAAGTAAAAGACGGCAATATGCGATCGCACCCGAAGTTATGCTAAAAATGCAAAAGGAAGCACGCGATCGCTTACTGAGCATTATCGGCATTTTTCACTCCCACCCAGATCATCCTGCTATCCCTTCAGAATGCGATCGCCTATATGCTTGGCAAGGATACTCGTATATAATAGTTACCGTCCAAAACGGTAAAGCTGGAGAACTTCAAAGCTGGAGCCTTGATGATCATCATCAGTTCCAAACAGAGACAATTGAAAATATAAAATAACTGGCTTAGTTTAAAGACAGTCACTCGTAGCGGTTTTAGCCGCCAACACGGATATAAAATTCATCTTCCCCACTAGACATCTCCATAAGAGATACAGTTTTTCGATAGGATAATATTCCGCTCTCCCAGATCATAACTGCTATGCTCAACCCCAATCTGGATGAAATCCAGTTGACCAAAGACGATTACGAACGCTACTCCCGACACCTGATTTTACCGGAAGTAGGACTAGAAGGACAAAAGCGCCTGAAAGCCGCTAGTGTACAGTGTATCGGTACAGGTGGACTAGGTTCACCACTACTTTTATATCTGGCGGCGGCGGGTATTGGACGCATCGGAATTGTGGATTTCGATGTTGTTGATACTTCCAATCTGCAACGCCAAGTCATCCACGGGACATCTTGGGTGGGTAAACCCAAGATTGAATCGGCAAAAAACCGCATTCACGAGATTAACCCCTATTGTCAGGTTGATTTATACGAAACTCGCCTGACTTCCGAAAACGCCCTAGAAATCCTGCAACCTTACGATATCGTCGTGGATGGTACTGATAACTTCCCCACTAGATATCTAGTTAACGATGCCTGCGTATTATTGAATAAGCCAAACGTCTACGGTTCAATTTTACGCTTTGAAGGGCAAGCTACTGTATTTAACTACCAAGGTGGGCCAAATTATCGTGACCTTTTCCCAGAACCACCACCACCAGGAATGGTTCCCTCTTGTGCAGAAGGTGGCGTACTGGGGATTTTGCCAGGAATTATTGGTTTAATCCAAGCAACGGAAACTGTCAAAATCATTTTGGGACAAGGTAATACTTTAAGTGGACGATTGCTGCTATATAATGCCTTAGATATGAAATTTCGGGAGTTGAAACTGCGTCCTAACCCAATTCGCCCAGTGATTGAAAAGCTGGTAGACTACGAAGAATTTTGCGGAATTCCACAAGCTAAGGCAGAAGAGGCAAAACAGCAGATGGAAAGTCAAGAAATGACTGTTAAGGATTTGAAGGAATTGCTAGATAGTGGTGCGAAAGATTTTGTGCTGCTAGATGTCCGCAACCCTAATGAGTACGATATTGCCAAGATTCCTGGTTCGGTGTTAGTGCCTTTACCAGACATTGAAAATGGCAATGGCGTTGCTAAAGTGAAGGAAATATTAAACGGCCACCGTTTAATTGCTCATTGTAAGATGGGCGGGCGATCGGCAAAAGCCCTCGCCATCCTCAAAGAAGCCGGGATTGTCGGGACGAATGTCAAAGGCGGAATTACCGCTTGGAGTCGAGAAATCGATCCTTCAGTTCCAGAATATTAAAAAGAGAGGCAGAAGGCAGGAGGAATACTAGCCTCTGTTTTCTGCCTTGAGCAAAGCGAGTTTGCGGTTTAAGTCGCCACTTCTCATTTGCTGATGACCTTTTTGGAATTAAAAGTTAAAAATTATTCTATTTTTAATTAATTAATTTTGCTACAGAGCTAACAATGATAGATAGCGCAGTGTTAGCGAGACCACGTACTGCTGCAAAGAAGCAAGTTAGGCGCAGGGTCTCCTAAAAAGCGTTTTGAAATTTTTAATTAATAATTTTTAATTTTTAATTGGAGCGAAGCGACTTGACTACCTCAAAATCTCATTTCAATATTTTATGGGTGCAAGTTTGGGTATTGGCAATGGTGCAGGGAGCAATTACTCTCACCTGGTTAATTTATAATATATATCTGCCACAACTTCTGACTCAGTTTGGTTTTCCCGCTTCACTGGCAGTTGCCTTGGTGCTAGTCGAGAATGCCCTGGGTGCGGTGCTGGAACCATTGATGGGCGGACTTTCAGACCAAGCTAGACGCTGGGTAGGGACTCGGTTTCCCTTCATCTCAGTAGGGATGATTTTGGCATCGGCTTTGTTTATTGCCATACCTTGCGTTGTGAGTTTGATTCCGGCTACTACCGTGATGCGATCGCTCTTACCTATAGTATTGGTAGCCTGGGCATTAGCAATGACAATATTTCGTTCTCCAGCGATGTGCCTATTGGGAATGTATTCTACACCAGCCCAGTTACCTTTAGCAGTAAGTGTTGTCACTTTAGCAGGCGGTTTGATTGGGGCTTTTAGACCGATAAGCCACAAGTTTATTCTCAGCTTAGGGCCAGTTTATACCTTTGCGATTGGTTCTTTCGTCATGCTGGGGGCGGCGGCTGTGTTGCGGTTAGTCAATCCTCCAGAAGCACCAGTGGATAGACACCAAATAGAAATAGTAAAGTTGCCGTTACAAAAATTGGCGTTGATTTTAGTAACTGGTTTTGGTGTAGCGTGGGGTATCCGATTTCTCTTTGATGTCTTGGGTAAAGTTCTAAAGACCCAACTCAATACTGATAATGTTGATCTGCTTATGGTGTGGATTGGATTAGCGATCGCAATTGCCAGCATACCAGCAGGAATATTTGCCGTCAAAATTGGTAATAGTCAAGCAATGCTTTGTGGGATCTGTGCGATCGTTCCCTCGTTACTGATAATGATATCTGTGGGCGCACAAATTCCGATAATTCTATTAATAGTTGCTGGCTTTAGTTTAATTGTCAATGGGGCAATTCCTTTTGCTTTAGGACTAGTACCGCAGCGATGGGTGGGATTAGGAATTGGGATGTATTTTGGTGGCTTCGCGTTAGCCATGAGTTTGTTTGGTGTCATATTTCCCCAACCGCAAGCAATAACACCTTTGATTGGTGCAGTTGGCGGTGCATTGGCATTTCTATTAGCTGGTGTTTGTATTATTGTGAGTGGCATTTCTGAAACGCAAAGGAACGCAGAGGTTTAACGCAGAGGGACGCAAAGTTGTCCTCTGCGTCCCTCAATGTACGAATTACGAATTACGAATTACGAATTAGTTACGGGTTTAACCTGACTCAAGAAACTGTGTAGTTTTTCCCCTTCAATGACTTCTGTTTCTAAGAGTTGAGTTGCGATCGCTTCTAGCAAGTCTCGATTCTGTCTAAGAATCTCTAGGGCTTGTTCGTGGGCTGTTTCCACGATTTCCTTGACTTCGCTATCAATAGCTTTGGATGTGTCTTCACTCACCGCCCGTCGGGGATTAGCCCCACCATTACCCAAAAACATCGATTGTTGTCCTTGTTGGTAAGCTAATGGCCCTAAGACTTTGCTCATACCATAAGATGTTACCATCCGTTCTGCCAAGTCAGTTGCTCGTTGCAAATCGTTGGAAGCACCTGTTGTAATACTGTTAAACACAACCTCTTCGGCGGAACGTCCACCTAATAGAGTTGCAATCTGACCCCGCAATTCCTCTTCATTCATCAAAAAGCGGTCTTCAGTTGGTAATTGCAGGGTGTAGCCCAAAGCTGCCATCCCACGGGGAATAATCGAAATCTTTTCTACACGTCCGTTTCCTGTGGTTAGCGCCCCGACCATTGCATGGCCAACTTCATGGTATGCAACAATCTTTTTCTCAGTCTCATTCATCACGCGACTCTTTTTCTCTAAGCCGGCGACTACCCGCTCAATTGCTTCGGCGAAGTCTTCTTGAGCCACACTTTCACGCATATTGCGAGCAGCCAATAATGCGGCCTCATTTACCAAGTTTGCTAAATCTGCACCAGCAAAACCAGGGGTACGAGTAGCGATCGCTCTTAAGTCTACATCATTTCCTAATTTTACCTTTTGAGCGTGAATTTTGAGAATTGCTTCCCGACCAGATAAATCAGGACGGTCTACCAACACTTGGCGGTCAAAGCGACCTGGACGCAGCAATGCAGAATCAAGGCTTTCGGGGCGGTTGGTAGCTGCTAAGACAATCACTGTTGCATCACCAGCTGCAAACCCGTCCATTTCTGTTAGTAATTGGTTGAGGGTTTGTTCTCGCTCATCGTTACCACCGTAGAAGCCGTTACTGCTACGAGACTTACCAATTGCATCTAATTCATCAATGAATACAATACAGGGAGCCTGTTTTTTAGCTTGCTCAAACAAGTCCCGCACTCTGGAAGAACCTACACCGACAAACAATTCTACAAACTCGGAACCAGATATGCTAAAAAATGGAACTCCAGCTTCTCCGGCTACGGCTTTCGCTAAAAGTGTCTTACCAGTCCCAGGAGGGCCAACTAACAACACACCTTTGGGAATTCTCGCGCCAATTTGGGTAAAGCGTGCCGGAGTCTTGAGGAAATCTACAATTTCTACTAACTCAGTTTTTGCTTCTTCTACACCAGCCACATCTGCAAAGGTAATTTTAGCTGATTCGCCTTCAACGTAAACCTTAGCTTTGCTCTTACCGATGGAAAGCGCACCTTGAGGGCCACCGCCGCCGCCACGTGACAGAAAGAATTGCCAAATACCAATAAAAATCAGTGGTGGAATCACCCAACTTAAGAGGGTTGTAATCCAAGTATTCTTGGGTGGAGGTGTAGCAGCGAACTCAACTCCCTTTTCTTCTAGCAGTTTGGGTAACTCTAAATCAAAAATTGGTGTAGTTGCAAACACCGACCCCGGCTCGGCATTTTCTGTTTTTAGTTCGTAGAGAATCTGGTTTTGACCAACAGAAACCCGGTTGACTTCCCCTTCTTGTACTTGATGAATAAACAAGCTGTAAGGAACACCAGTCGGGCCGGAAGCAAATAAACCAGGCAAAAATAAATTTAAGAGCAAAAATAGCCCTGATACTGCCAATAATATATTTGCAATGATCCGAAACCGAGGTGACTTAGGTTGTTCTTTAATTGCCATAGATTTTATTACCAATCCTTAGAATCAAAACTATTGAGAATGTGACTTTATGGAAAAATTAGATATTTCCAGCCTAAAGAGTTGAAGCAGCTTATACTGTTTCCAACCAATCAAAAATTTGGGCTAACTGATCCAGTGTTATCAATCCATACTGCCAGAGGGTCATAGCCAGGAAGTTGGGGGTCTGCTCACAGTGGCGCAAAGCAAGAGAAATTGCTCCACCAGAAATGCCCAAATCTTCTTTTAAAAAATGCACCAATTGATCTGTAGCTTTCATCGCAATGTTAAACAATGTTGTTAAATAAGTTTTATTTCTGAGAGAGCTTGACTTGTGTAATGCGATCTTCAGATTGCATTGCAAGGTTGTTTAATTCGTGTTGATCCTTAAGGATACTACCTATTTTCATATTTTCTCCTGTTTAGCAATGTTGCAGCATTTTTTATTTATGTAACTAAACTTAACAATTAAATTAATCTTTGGGAACTAACAAGCAAATACGGTTTACCGTACTCAAAGACTTAACAGCACTAGAAATGAGAAAATTTTAATGCACAGAACGTTCTTAAAGAAGATGGAGAGATTGTGAGACGCAAACAAAAATCTCCGTGTTATGTTCTTTTTTCAGCAAGAGTAATCCAAGTAAAAAAATGCTCAATTGTCATTGCGAGCGAAGCGAAGCAATCGCAAGGGCTGGGATTGCTTCGCTTCGCTCGCAATGACGGGTTTTGGATCATTTATTTTTTGGAAAACTCCAATGATTTATTTATATATCTATCTAGAGATATAAACCGAGCGATCGCAAGGTCAAATAAAGGTTAAAGTCACTAATGCCCAATGACAAATGACAAAATGATTTTACTAAATCCTGGCCCCGTGAATTTAAGCGATCGCGTCAGAAATGCCCTGTTGCGTCCCGATTTGTGTCACCGTGAGGTAGAATTTTCCCAACTTCAGAGCCGAATCCGCGAACAATTACTCCAAGTGTACGGTCTTGGAAGCGATCGCTGGGCAGCAGTTCTCCTCACTGGTTCTGGTACTGCCGCAATGGAAGCGATGATCAGCAGTTTAGTACCCAGAAATGGGAAATTACTAGTAATTGAAAACGGTGTATACGGGGAACGACTATCCAAAATCGCCAAAATCCACGGAATTAATTACATCACACTTTCTCATCCTTGGAATGCCGAAATAGATATCAATGCTTTAGTCAAACTTTTAGATGAAAACACCGACATCACCCACTTGGCTGTCGTCCATCACGAAACTACCACCGGTCGCCTCAATAATTTGTTGGAACTTGCGCCAATTTGTCAAGAACGCCGGATAAAACTACTAGTAGATGGTGTCAGCAGCTTTGGTGCAGAGGAACTAAATTTTGCAGACTGGGGAATCACTGCTTGCGCTGCAACAGCTAATAAATGTTTGCATGGGGTTCCTGGAGTGTCCTTTGTCATCCTGCAACGGGATGCACTACCAGTAGACACAATCCCCCGCACTTTATATTTAGATTTAGGAACCTATTGCCAGCAGCAAGACCGAGGCGGTACACCTTTTACGCAATCAATACAGACATTTTATGCCTTAACAGAAGCTTTGCAAGAAATGACCGAAGCAGGGGGTTGGCGTGCCAGACACAGCCATTACAACCAACTTGCCAGCTTAGTCAGAGACGGATTAACCTCAATGGGAATTAAACCTTTACTTCTTCTTGGCACATCCGTTGTCTTGAATGCCTACTACTTACCAAACGGTTTCAGCTACGAGGAATTTCACGACCAACTCAAAGCACAAAACTATATCATTTATTCGGGACAGGGAAATTTAGCCCAATCTATTTTCCGAGTATCAACAATGGGAGCCATTACCCAAGCAGATATGGAACGTTTTCTTGTTGTGGTTAAACAAATTATTCGTAATTCGTAATAGTTCACGAAGGGATAACAACGCTAACAGCATGAACTCGATCGCGCCCTTGCTGTTTAGCTACATAAAGTGCTTTGTCGGCAGCATTAATCAAATCTTGCGACGAAATGTTGCAATTCGGCACAATGCTGACAACACCTAGACTGACGGTAATGCGATCGCTAACACTAGATTGAGCATGGGGAATGGCTAAGTCGCGGACTGCTTGGCGAATAGTTTGAGCTATATAGATTGATCCTTTAATCTCTGTATTTGGCAGAATGGCAGCAAATTCTTCACCGCCGTAACGGGCTACTACATCGGCTGGGCGCTTAATAATACTTTTGAGGGCATTTCCCAATTGCCGTAAACAATCATCCCCTGCTAAATGCCCATAAGTATCGTTGTAGGGTTTAAAAAAATCGACATCGAACAAAATTAAAGACAATGGCAATTGCTCACGTTTGAGTCGATACCATTCATCTTGAAGATACTGATCGAATCGGCGGCGATTGGCTATTTGAGTCAAGCCATCTAGGGTTGCTAATCTTTGCAATTCTTCATTAGCGGCTTGTACTTGCTGATAAAGTACTGATTGATGAATAGCGATCGCTACCTGACTTGCCAATTGCTGCAATAAATTAACTTCAAATGCCTGCCAGTAACGAGGTTTACTACACTGGTGAGCAATCAGCAAACCCCACAAATTCTCTCCATTCAAAATTGGCACTACCATAGCAGCCTTAATTCCATAGAGTTGCACTAACTCAAAAAGATCGGCTGACAAATCAGATTCCTGAATATCATGCAGAACTGTAGGGAATCCCTGATGATAGCGGCTAAAATCTCGTTTTCTCGAAAATGGGTGGATTATATCTTCTAATCGGTGAGAGTACCCACTAACTACTGATTCCGCCGCAAAATTGCCACTTCCGTTAGAGTCTAACTGGTAGATAGCTACGGAATCTGAACCCAAACACTCTCGAATACTATTGACTGTTGTATTCAAAACCTCATGCAAATTCAGCGATTGCCGAATCTGTTGAGTTACTTCAGTAATTAGCCGTTCTCCTTCTGCCTGTTGTCTCAACATGACTTCGGCTTGTTTGCGAGGGCTAATGTCTTCTACCGAGCCAAGAATCTGCGTTGGAGTACCGCTAGCATCTCTAGCAAATACAACTTCTCGTGTATTCAGCCAACGCCACTCCCCATTTTTGTGTCGGAATCGGTATTCAGTGGAAAGAACTTCGTTATCGCCAAGGTTGATGAAGCGACTAGGTACGTCATAACAGAGGTGTTGGTCGTCTGGATGAAAGCAATTTATGAACCACTGCGGATCTGCGTTACAAAATTCCTCTGGAGAGTAACCTAAAATACTAATACTTTTCTGGTTAAGATAAACGCTTGTTCCTTTTAGTAGGTCAAATAAATACAAAATATGCGGTACGGTATTAGCAACCTTTTGTAAAAAATCTTGACTTGAGCGCAATGCTTCTTCAGCTTTGTGGCGTTCGTGTAGCGCGGCTTGATATTCACTAATATCTCGTCCCTCGGAAATCAGTAGTGTCACACGCCCTGTTTCATCGAGTATGGGACGTAGTGAAAAATCAATTGCGATCGCTCGATCATCTCGGCCCAAGATTTCAACTTCATAGCGAATAGATTCACCATTAGCAGCAGCAGCGATCGCAGTTTTTAATTCCGCTTGTGTCTCTAAAGAAATTGTCCACCATTTTCCTTCCCAAAATGGCTTACCGACAATTTCTTGTCGAGTAATTCCAGCAAAGTCTAGTGCTGTTTGGTTCACTTCTAATACAACTCCATTGGGCTGAAGTAATCCGATAAACTGAATGGTTTGATTGAAGATCGCACGGAATTTATTTTCATTTTCACTTAAGGCTTCTTCTGCCCGTTTGCGAGCAGTAACATCTCGTCCAACAGACTGAAGTTCTACAAGAGTATCCTGGTCATCAAATATCCCTCGAATAATCCACTGTGTCCAGCGTATCCCTTGATAAGTGATGGCCCGATTTTCAATGGTAATCACGGGATTTTCTGAACTGATTGAATTTACCAAATTAAAAACACCTTCTCGATCTTCCTCAAAGACAACAGGTTCGTAGTGCTGGGCAATAATCTCTTCCCGCTTCAATCCAAAAAATCGACAGAAAGCTTCATTAACAAAGGTAACAGTACCATCTGGTAAGCCTCTAGCAATCAGTTCTGTTTGATCTTCGAGGATGGCACGATAACGCGCTTCGCTCTCTTGCAATGCTATTTGTGCCAGCTTATATTCGCTAATATCAAAGACTAAACCCTGAAGTACCTGATCTCCATCGGCATAGAGAACAAGATTAGCTTGATCCCGCACCCAAATTGTCCTGCCATCGCACCTAATCATCCGATACTCGACACTCAAAGGTTCTTTGGTAGCGATCGTTGCTTTTACAGCTTGGCAATAGCGATCGCGATCGCCTGGATGAATATAATCTGACCAACTATTCAAAAAACTAGAATTCCAATCTTCGGGAGCAATGCCTAATAATTCTTTCAGTTGCGGACTAATATAAGCTTCTTGAGCAGTGGTATTAATTGGTAAAATATAAACAACGCCCGGAATTTGTTCTACCAGAGTGCGATACTTTTGATCTGCCTCAAATAATCCTTCTTGGGCTTGCTTCCAACTCATGATCTTTTGAATTTCTAAAATGAATTATTATATTTTGCTGTTAGAAATCCCACATTAGAGGCACACTCAAGGATAGTTGAGCCAACAGTGAGTTAGTCTCTAACTTTCTGCAAACTCAACCCGTAATAGTAGGCTGAAACACTTACATTTAAAGCTGCTGTTGACAGTCTTTGTAATTAAAATTAGCAGATGTTGAAAGAGAATTCAGAATTCAGAATTCAGAATTCAGAATTCAGAAAATTTTGCTGGGGCATTAAAAAGAGTACATTCAGACACTTTCTAATAAATGCTACGCCTAACTTGCTTCCCGCAGGATATGCGGACTTTAATTCATTCTGAATTCTGACTCCTGACTCCTGAATTCTTCTTTCTATTTAGCTTTGATCCAAGCGTAGTACTGCCATAAAAGCTTCTTGGGGTACGTCCACAGTACCTACAGATTTCATCCGCTTTTTACCTTTTGCTTGCTTCTGCAAAAGTTTCTTCTTCCGACTGATGTCACCACCGTAACACTTGGCTAACACATCTTTCCGCAAAGCAGGGATATGTTCGCTGGCAATAACTTTACTGCCAATAGATGCCTGAATTGGCACTTTGAATTGATGGCGGGGAATTAATTCTTTGAGTTTTTCTGCCATTGCCCGCCCGACGTTGTAAGCTTTATCCCGATGGACAATCATCGCCAAGGAATCCACAGGATCGCCGTTAATCATGATATCCAGCTTCACCAGAGGATTTTCACGGTAGCCGATGATGTGATATTCCATACTGGCGTAACCGCGCGATCGCGATTTCATTTGATCGAAAAAGTCAGTCACAACTTCCGCCAAGGGTAGCTCATACGTAAGTGTGGTTCGTCCTTGGGCGAGATATTTCATATCTTTGAAGATGCCACGGCGGTTTTGTGACAACTCCATCAAAGCGCCGACGTAGGTTTCCGGCGTAATCATCTCTACTTGCACGTAGGGTTCTTCAATTCTTTCGCGATCGTTGGGAGAAGGTAAACGGCTAGGATTATCGATGTACAGTTCCTCACCTTTCAAGGTAATCACCTTATAAACCACCGAGGGGGCTGTAATAATTAAATCTAGGTTATACTCCCGCTCTAGACGCTCCTGAACAATTTCCATGTGCAGCAAGCCCAAAAACCCGCAACGGAAGCCAAACCCCATCGCGCTAGAAGTTTCTGGTTCGTAATGCAGCGCTGCGTCGTTGAGTTCCAGCTTTTCCAAGGCTTCCCGCAAATCTTCAAATTGATCGGCATCAATAGGGAACATCCCGCAAAAAACCATCGGGTTCGCTTCTGCGTAACCTGGTAAAGGTGACTCAGCTTTCGCTTTACTGAGGGTAATTGTGTCTCCTACCCGTGCATCAGCTACAGCTTTAATTGCCGCTCCCAAATAGCCCACTTCCCCAGCGTGCAGTTCATCAACTTGTTTTTGAGTCGGAGAAAGAACACCTAACTCATCAATTTCAAATTCTTTACCAGATGCCATTAAGTGAATGCGATCGCCTTTTTTCAGAGTGCCATCCATCACCCGGAAATACACAATCACTCCCCGGTAACTGTCGTAATAGCTATCAAATATTAATGCTCGTAAGCGTTCATTTATGGTATTGGGCGGTGGCGGTATCCGCTCCACAACTGCTTCTAAAATTTCATCAATACCAATTCCTTCTTTAGCAGAAGCCAAAATTGCACCACTGCAATCTAAACCGATAATTTCTTCAATTTCGCCAATTACCCGTTCTGGTTCAGCCCCAGGCAAATCAATTTTATTCAAAACCGGGATAATTTCCAGGTTACTCTCTAAGGCTAAATAAACATTTGCCAAAGTTTGCGCCTCCACCCCTTGAGACGCATCTACGACTAATAGCGCCCCTTCACAAGCGACAAGAGAGCGGGAGACTTCATAAGAAAAATCTACGTGTCCTGGAGTATCAATTAAATTCAGTACATACTGCTGACCATCTTTTGCTGTGTAATTCATCCGGGCAGCTTGCAGCTTAATCGTAATGCCGCGCTCCCGTTCCAGATCCATGTTGTCGAGGAACTGTTCCTTCATCTGTCGGTCTTCAACAGTGCCAGTAGCTTGTAGCAAGCGATCGGCGAGGGTTGATTTCCCGTGGTCGATGTGAGCAATAATACAAAAATTGCGAATGCGAACTGCGGGAACGTCAGTCATATACTATCTTTGCCTTAGCAGCAACCAAAGTTAAAAGAGCAATTTACTTAATGTATTTTAATGCTTTCTTAGCCAAGACGCTCCTAGCTTTTAGTGCTGAGTTGGTCATTGGTCATTGGTCATTGGCCATTTGTCATTGGTCATTGGTCATTAGTTATTCTTTCTTTCCCCTGCTCCCCCTGCCCCCTGCCCCCTGCCCCCTGCTCCTCTTCACCCTATCTTTAACTTTTGATCTAAACAGGTGGACTTTTAAGAATATTATGAAAGTCTATTTGTCGCTGCTAGTATTCAACATCTGGGAGCGTACAATAAATGTAAATAAGTGCATGTAGGGATCATGTAAGTATTTTGGACAATTGCGACCCGTAATTACCCAAGATCGATGATTTATCGTCAAAAATTCTAGAGCCATTGTCTAGTCAGTTATATGAAAAATGCGATTTAAAACTTAAAGCTGTTACTTTGGTGCTATTTCGGGGAACTATTTAACTGTCCCCTTGAAGATTTTTCAGTGAACTAGCCCAAATGATTAATATAACTACTTTACAAAGCTTTAGACAAAACCAATTCACAGTATATCAAACCTATGAATATGCAAGAGAAAACTACCGATGCGGAAAACACCCGAGCCGATAAGGTAGAAATTGCCGTCCGCCTGGACTCCGAGTTACTAGAGCAAATTCAGCATCTCACCAACGATCCAAGTAAAGTGATTGAGGTAGCAATTCGCCAGTGGTTGCGTGGTGAAATCCTTAGAGATGACGAGCTAACGCGCACCCCTGTGCGTACCCCAGTTCCTCCTCGCGGTGAATGGAACGATTAATGCCATCAGTCATCTGTCAATGCAAGTTAAAAAAGGTGAAGTTTGCCAAGCTGAATTTCAAAACACCAAAAAATACCCAATAAAAACAAAAAAGCTGTAAAAATTTATGCAAAAATTTGAGCAGCTTTAGTACAATTACGGTCGGATACCCTTTGTCTATCCAACTCAATTAATGACTATTACTGCCAATTCCCAATTGCCGAATGTATTGTCTCAAAATCTGGAATCTATTACCAGTAAGACTGATGGCTCATTACCAACTCTAGGAGCCGAGTTGGTTTATACACAAGATAAGGCAGGGCGCTATCTGACCTTTCATTGGCAGCACAGCGAACTTCTGGGGTTAAATACTGAAAAAATAGTTGACGAGTTGAACCAGACCCAAAGCTTTGTCCCGGTGGATAAGGTTAATTATTTGGAACGATTGCACCGAATTTTGACAAGTTTGGTGCCAGAAAGGTTTCAGTGTTGGTTTAGCTACCACCAGGAATTATTTGAGTTGGACTTAGTGATTAGTCCGGTAATGACGAGTTTGGGAACAACTGCTACTACAGTTTTAGTTATGGGACGCTTAGTGCAAGCGACGCTCAATAAAAAACAAGCGCGTGTGGCATCAAAAACGCCCACTCAAATAGAGTTGGCAGTACGTTCACAGCAACACCAAAAATTGGTAACTCGCATTACCAGAAATATTCGCCGGACATTGGATTTAAATATTATTTGGCAACAAACAGTTGACAGTTTAGGCAAAGCACTGCGGCTAGAGCGCTGTATTATTTGTACTTATCAGCCTTGTAGCTCAAAAGTAGAGGTAAAAGCTGAATATCGCCAGCTAGAACTCAAATCAATGCTTGGCTTGGAAATAGATATAACTTCTGAGCCTGCCTTTGCTCAGGCTTTGACGACTCTAGAGCCAGTTGTGATGGAAGTGCCTGGATGCAAGGAGTCTGGGCGGCAGAAAACTTTGGTGGTTGCGACTTGCTATCAAGACCAAGCCAATGGATTGATTGCCTTAAATTGGCAGGATGAATGTTACACATTAACAGAATCGGAATTAGAACTGGCAAAAGAAGCAGCAGATCAACTGGGAACTGCGATCGCACATGCTACTTTATATGAAGAATTAGAAGTCGCGCGTCAAAAAGCTGAAGAAGCTTCCCGTCTCAAAAGCGAGTTTCTGGCTAATGTCTCCCATGAAATTCGTACCCCCCTCAACGGCATGATTGGCTTTTTGAAGCTGATTTTGGAAGGGATGGCAGATGACCCAGAAGAACAAAACCAATTTTTAGAAGAAGCTCACGGCTTATCGATACATCTCCTAAATATCATCAACGACATTTTGGACATTGCCAAAATCGAAGCTGGCAAAATGGAGCTAGCTTATGCTCCAGTCAAGCTAGATGAGCTATTCAATGATGTAGAAAGTTTCATGCGTCCCCAAGCCGAAATGAGAAACCTCAGCTTTCGGATGCAAATGCCTGCTACCTCCGATGAAATCATTGTCCAAAGCAACTACCAACGGTTGCTACAAGTAATGCTCAATTTGGTAGGTAATGCCATCAAATTTACCCATGAGGGCGGCGTTACCGTCAGCGCCGATTTAGTACTCAAAAAGGCGAACTTTCAAGATCAGCAATTTCCTGGCATGGTGAGAGTACGTGTTGCAGACACTGGTATCGGTGTTTCTTTGGATAAACAAGATAAACTGTTTCAACTCTTCTCTCAGGTGGATGGCTCACGCACTCGTCAGTATGGTGGTACAGGTTTAGGACTAGCAATATCTCAGAAGCTAGTGGAAGCAATGGGCGGCGAAGTACATTTTTATAGTCTGGGCGAAGGACTAGGTTCAACAGTGACATTTACAGTACCACTATATCAACAGCCAGTTATGGTTTTATCTAGTGATGGTGACTCAACAAGTAGTGCTGAGTAACGAATTGGGAATTGGGTTTGGAGTTTTAAAATTTAAAGGTTTTTGGTAATTATTATTGAAATTTAAATCACAACGTTGGTCTGAGAATTTTGCTATTATTTGCTACTTTAAAATATATGCAAATAATTGAAATTTCTCCATTCCAAGCATTTCGCCGCAGCGTGGTAACGGTGATACAGGTAGTTCCAAAGGAGCTACGCTATGTGGCAATTTTGACATTAGTGGGTGGTGCAGGCCCAGCGATCGCCATTTGGCTTAACAAAGTGATCATTGATGAAATTACCCGTTTATTGAGCGCGGGAACAACGCAGAATGCGATCGCCTTGATACTTGCCCAACCGCTACTACTTTCCAGTATTGCAGGTTCACTGGTGGTAAATTTGGTGAGTGATGCGATCGCTAACATCAATAGTTTTGTATATACTTCCCTG
Source organism: Nostoc sp. UHCC 0252 (assembly GCF_034931145.1). Lineage (NCBI taxonomy): Bacteria > Bacillati > Cyanobacteriota > Cyanophyceae > Nostocales > Nostocaceae > Nostoc > Nostoc sp. UHCC 0252. The sequence continues at coordinate 125,714 of NZ_JAYGHE010000013.1, forward strand.
CGCGATCGCATTACAGGCTTTATCCAAGGACAAGTGATTGAGAAGGTTGCCACTTTTGAAGATATTGCCCTGTTTGAAACACCCGATTTGCTCAATTTGTTGCAGTTGACCGAAAAGGGAGTGCTACGACTTCCAGAGCTTTGTGTCAGGCTTGTGATGATGCTAGAGGGAATTTTTATTTTCATTCCAGCCATACTGCTTTCGGTATCCCTTGCTTGGTGGATACCCCTAATTTTGTTTATCTGCGTTACCCCTGCTATGTATGTAGAAAGGAAATACCGTAAGCAAGTTTGGAGGGTAGAAAAAACCCAAGCAAGTATGCTGCGGGAAATGAACTTATATAAAACGGTTTTAACCGGGGAAATATACGCCAAAGAAATACGCTTGTTTAGCTTGCAACCCTTACTACTAGAACGTTGGCACGGACTATACCGCACCATTTTTAGAGCAATGGAACAGATCCGCCGTCGAGGGACAACGGCGGTTATTAGTTGGTCTTTACTCAGTGGCTTAGGCTTTGCTTTACCTTATCTGTACGTCGTTCAGGGAGTGTTAGGTGGAACCCATACATTAGGGGATTTGGCGCTTTACACTGGGGTAATTTTAGAAGTACGTCGGAGTTTGGATAATTTGATGTCTGGCGGGTCAGAGTTGTATGATATTGCACTGGCAACAACGCCCATTTTCCAGCTTTTGGAATTAGAGCCGCAATTATCCCGTTCTCATCTAGAGTTGCAATCAAAGTCAGTCACAAAGGCATGGGGAGAAGTTAGGGAATCGGCTCTTAACAATGGGAACTTTGAAAGAAATGGCAAAAATTCATCTGCTCTAAATGCAACTGAATATGAAGTATCACAGATAGGTCTTGATATCAAAAATCTATCCTTTACCTATCCCAATAGCGATCGCCCCATCTTGAAAAATATCAATCTAAGAATTCACCCCAACGAGATGATTGTATTGGTGGGTGAGAATGGTGCTGGTAAGACCACATTGGCAAAGCTATTGTGTCGCCTCTACGATCCTAGCCAAGGTGCGATTATTTGGAACGGGCAGGATTTACGATCGCTCCCCTTAGAAGATTTGCGATCGCGGATTGATGTAGTTATGCAAGATTATGCTCGTTTTCCGACTACCGTGCGTGAGAATGTTGCCTTTGGGAATTTACCGAAAATGCAAGATGATGAGGCAATTCGGGAAGCGATCGCTGAGGCTGGTTTAACTAGAGTAATTGAGAAGCTAGATCAAGGTTTGGAAACCCTTTTAGGCAAACAGCTAGAAGGTGGTATCGATCTATCAGGGGGACAATGGCAAAGATTAGCGATCGCTCGCGCATTGTTGCGACTGTCTCCAGCCGAACTCCTCATACTTGATGAGCCAACAGCAAATCTTGATCCGAAAACAGAACACGAGATTTACAACATTTTGCGTACTCTGTCCAAGGGAAGAATAGCCGTTGTAGTCAGCCATCGCCTCGCTTTAGCAAAACTAGCAGACCGAGTAGTAGTCCTAGAACACGGTCAAATAATTGAAGTAGGCACTCATGACGAACTAATGGCACAAGGTGGACAGTATCACCTAATGTTTACCCGCCAAGCCAGTAGTTATAACTGAGTAGGGAGTAGGGAGTGGGGAATGGTGTCAACTTAAGCTCAAACCCTTGTTCCACATACGCATTCCTCCTCCCCTTGGTAAGGCTACAGTGTACACACAAGTCGAATTACCCCCCTTAGTCCCCCCTTGCAAAGGCTACCGTGTACACACAAGTCGAAAAAAGCTCGATTTTTCCATTCTTCTCTTGTTCTCATGTTCTGCATAGGAATGGCTTACCAGAGGCTAAAAATTGAGTCAGAGGCTCAATGAATGTATTCCCAGGCTTTGCTTGAGAACGAAGTACCTACAAGCGGAAAATCTAGTACTATGGGAGCAAAGCCTTCCCGGACGATGAGCTTAAAATAGGAAAGCGGTAAACTCAGAAGATAAGAAAATAGCAACTCCTTTTGCTATCAGTTAAGCTCAACTTTCGCTTCCCGATACTTGGGAAATTATATGCTACAGCTTGTATTCATTGTGTTTGTTGTTCTTTTAGGTTCAGCGCTTTGTTCTAGTGTAGAAACGGCCCTGTTCTCTGTTTCGACCCTAAGAGTCAGACAATTAGCACAATCAAATAACCGTTCAGTAGTAACACTTTTAGCGATTCGTGAAAACATGAATCGACCTATTGCGGCTATTGTAATCCTCAACAATACTTTCAATATCATTGGCAGTATTCTCACAGGTAGTGTTGCTACTCAAGTATTAGGAGATCAATGGCTTGGTGTATTTTCAGGAGTATTAACATTCTTGATTATCATCTTTGGTGAAATCATCCCCAAGACAATTGGAGAACGTTATTCTGAGCAAATTGCCATACTTGCGGCTTTACCTGTGGCTGGACTTGCTATTGCTTTCACTCCCTTAGTTTGGATTCTAGAGAATGTTACTGCACCTTTTTCTAAAGGGCAAAAACGACCGACCACCAATGAGGCTGAAATAAAGCTGTTGGCGAAGATTGGGCATCAAGAGGGAATTATCGAAAGTGAGGAAGCAGAAATGATTCAGAGGGTGTTCAGATTAAATGATGTGACTGCATCTGATTTAATGACACCCCGAATCATGCTGACATATATCTACGGAGATATGACTCTTGCTGAAGCGAAAGCCAACATTATTGCGTCCCAACACAACCGAATTATTGTAATAGATGGATCTCTTGATAAAGTCATTGGATATGCTTTAAAACAGAATTTACTGACAGCGATGGTTGAAGGAAGTAACAATCAAAAAATTGCTAGTCTGACTCGAAAAGTGAACTTTGTCCCTGAGATAATTAGGGCAGATAAACTGTTGAAAAACTTCATAGAAGCTCGTGAACATCTTGCAGTAGTGGTGGACGAATATGGAAGCATCGCTGGTATTATCACTTTGGAAGATGTGCTTGAGGTGATAACTGGTGAAATTGTAGATGAAACTGATAGAACTGTTGACTTGCAAGAAATTGCCCGCAAGAAGCGAGAAAAAATGTTGCAGTCTATGAATGTTAACAATTAACCTTATAGCGGTTCTCGACAAGCGTGAGTTACAATTTTGACCTCACTTCCATTCCTCTCTCCTAAAAGGCTACGGTGTACACACAAGTCCAAGTAAACTAATAACAGAAGGAGTT